>JBJERK010000031.1:0-5466 GCA_051882255.1 Ruminiclostridium sp. | reverse complement strand
TAGAAATTCCCGAGCCCATAAGCTGGCGGTCAAGAGAACGGTCGGGAAGAAAATCCGAGGGCTTAAGGCGCAGCTGAGGGTACCTGAAATGAACGTATATAATGCAGGCTGCAAAGGAAACCGCCTGAGATATTACCGTAGCAAGTGAAGCTCCCGAAACGCCCATACTGCACACACAAATAAATAAAAGGTCAAGCCCGATATTTATAAACGCCGAGATTATCAGAAAAATCAGCGGCGCAATCGTGTCGCCCACCGAGCGGAGTGTGCTTGCGTAGGCATTGTACAGCATAGCAAAGGTCATACCGCCGAGGATTATACCTATGTATTCCTTGCCCGCCTGCATGTGTTCTGCGGGCGTATTCAGAAGCGCCAGAATACCATCAAGGAAAATAAGGCTCACGGCGGTAAGAATAACCGAAACTATAAGCCCTAAGCGTATCGAAGCGCCGAAGGAGCGGCGAACCTTCTCCATATTCCCTTCTCCGAAGCTGCGGGCGGTTATTACCGAGTAGCCGTTCATAAGCCCCACAAGAAATCCCACAATAAGGTCGTTCAGTGTTGTGGTGGCGCTTACTGCGGCGAGAGCTTCGTCGTGGAGAAAGCTTCCGACAATTCTTGTGTCGGCAAGTCCGTAGAAAAGCTGGAAAAGGTGTCCTATAAAAAGCGGCAGGGCAAAGCCCACAATAACCCGCATAGGTTTTCCCACTGTCAAGTCTTTCATAAATATCTCCTGTTTTTATCTTTTGTCTATGTCTTTTGTTTCTGTTATTTTATTGCATTATCCTAAGATTAAATCCCTTGAAATTGCAAAAATCTCTCTCAGCCAGTAGGAGGGCAGAGTATAAGCCGTAACCGGGTTGATGTCCGCTGCAACAGCAGAAGCATCAAGCCCCGCAAGCTTCGCCTGCCTTACCCCTCTGTAAACGTGGTAACATTCGCTTATAATTACCACCTGTTCGGGGAGATTCTGTTCATATATTATATCTTTTGCGAACAGGATATTTTCTGTTGTATTCTCGGATATATCCTCTTTGTATATTCTTTCTTTATCTATACCTTTTGTAATTAAATATCGCTCCATAGTTTCAGCTTCCGGCTCGATTTCGTCCCCGCCCTGTCCGCCTGTTACTATGCACACCGCGTTTTCGTTTTCCATAAGATACTCCGCCGCTTTGTCAAGCCTTGCCGCAAGCATAATTGATGGTACGCCGTTTATGGTCTTACAGCCCAGCACAATTACGGTATGGGGCTCTTTCGCTCCCTCCGTTCCTGTCTCTATGGCATAATCGGGCGTGTTCATCATTCCCGAAAACATGAACGAGGATATTACGACGGTATAAACTGCTGCCACGGCAAAAAGTCCTGCAAGAACGTAGGAAATGCGTCTTATTGCGGTAATTTTCTTATACTTTGGGTAAAATATTATGCCGATTATTACAGCAAGACAAATAATAATGCCGATAACATTCCCATGATTTACAATTCCCGTTATCATAGTAATGCCAAATGAGAGGGTGAGCAGGCTGCAAACCACAAGGGTTATTATTTTTACGGCAGATAAAAGTTTCTTCATATTCGTTAGTCAGCTGAGGGGCGCGCCGAAATCACGGCTTTTTAAAAAGCCGTGCACCTGCGGCAGCTAAGCTGCCGCAGGCGGAGTGCAAAGCTTAGCTTTGCACTCATTTCGGCGCGCCCCCACGCAGTATTATTCGCCTTTACAGAGCTTCTTGAACCGCTCCATAGCTTCAATTGTATTTTCCAGCGTGTTGAAGGCGGTAAGTCTGAACCAGCCGTCGCCGTTCTTACCAAAGCCCTCTCCGGGAGTTCCTACAACCTCAGCCTCGTTAAGAAGCTTGTCGAAAAATTCCCAGCTGCCCATACCAAAGGGGCACTTGAACCAGATATAGGGGGAGTTTTTTCCGCCGGTGTACTTGATACCGAGGCTGTCGAAGGTTTCAGACATAACCTTTGCGTTTTCCATGTACTTAGCGATAACAGCCTTTGTCTGCGCCTGTCCCTCGGGAGTGAAAACTGCCTCAGCAGCTCTCTGAACAGGATAGGAAACGCCGTTGAACTTGCTGCCCTGACGTCTTGTCCAGAGCTGCATAAAGCTTACTCTGCTGCCGTCGGGGGCTTTTAAGGTAAGCTCCTTAGGAACGATTGTGTAGCCGCAGCGTGTTCCTGTAAAGCCTGCTGTCTTTGAAAGAGAGCAGATTTCGATTGCACATTCTCTTGCACCCTCAACCGCAAAAATAGAACGGGGGATTGCGGGGTCGCTTATGAATGCCTCATAAGCGGAATCGTAGATAATAACAGCGTCATTTTCCTTTGCGTAAGCAACCCACTCAGCAAGCTGTTCCTTGGTATAAGCTGAACCTGTAGGGTTGTTGGGTGAGCAGAGGTAAATCATATCAGCGTGTACCGACTTGTCGGGCATAGCCGCAAAGCCGTTGCTTTCGTCTGAATTAGCGTAGATAACCTTTCTTCCGCCCATAACGCTTGAGTCAACGTAAACGGGGTAAGCCGGGTCGGTTACAAGCACAACGTTGCTGCTGTCGAAAATATCTCCGATATTGCCGCAGTCCGACTTTGCGCCGTCGCTTATAAGCACTTCCTCGGGAGAGATTTCAACGCCGAAGTCCTTAAAGTACTTGCTTACTGCCTCACGAAGAAAGTCGTAGCCAAGACCGCTGTCCTCGTAGCCGCGGAAGGTTTCCTTAACGCCCATTTCGTCCGCCGCCTTTTTCATAGCCTCAACAACAACGGGAACTAAGGGCTGTGTAACGTCGCCGATACCCATTCTTATAATCTTGTTATCGGGGTGAGCTGCGGTATATTCACGCACTCTCTTACCGATTTCAATAAAAAGATAGCTTTTCTTAAGCTCAAGAAAGCTTGCATTCATTTTTGCCATTTCTTTCGTTTCCTTTCGATTGTTTTTTGCAGGAACTGCAATGCATAGACTTCAATAGACATTATAACATAAAGAGACTGATTTGAAAATACTTTTTTTGCAATTTGATTAAAATAGGCATTTTTTCCAAAAATGATAACAGAAAGCAAGGCTAAAGCCTTTAAAATAACGATTAAGAAGGGACTAAAAAATGAAGGACAGAATCAAATTACTTGACATTTCTATGCTTATTGCCGCCGCAATAGCAATATTCCTCTCCGCCGCCTTTGATTTTACCCGCAGCTGCGAAAAAATTCAGGACAGCGCCTTTCGTCTGCATATTCTTGCAAATTCCGACTCCGCCGAGGACCAGCGGGTAAAATACGCCCTGCGTGACTACATAATAAACGACCTGGGCTATATTTTCGCCTCCTGCCCCACAAAAACCGCCGCCAAGGAGTCCGCCCGCCGCAATCTTTCGTTTATAGAGGAACGTGCCAACGAGTTTCTTTTATTGCAGGGCTGCCCCTACACCGCCGTCTGCAAAATTGAAAAGGTAAGCTTCCCCACCCGTATGTACGGCAGCTACACTCTCCCCGCAGGCGAATATGACTCGTTACAGGTGACTTTAGGCGAGGGCGAGGGCAAAAACTGGTGGTGCGTTCTCTACCCTTCCGTCTGCCTCCCCGCAGTTTCTAAAATTGACTACCCCGTAACCCTCCGCCCTCTCTATCAGGACGAAAAAGCCTCCGCCCGGATGACCGCCGACAGCCGTGCTGCCGATACCGGCAAAATCGAATTCCGCTTCGCCCTCTATGAGCTGTTTCTCAGTTGGTTTGGAGATTGAGGAGAGATTTGAGAGATTGAGAGAGATAAGGGAGAAAAGAGATAAAAGAGAGGACGCCTTTTTGAAAAAAGGCTTAGCCAAAAACTTTCAGCCGCTTCGCGCAAAGCGGGCGGGAGCTGAGAACAACAAAAACAAAAGCAAGAATTAAATGTTTTTTGTCTGTATGTTTGTGGGCAACAAACAAGCGCACCGCAAAGTACGCTTGTTTTAAGTTATTCCACTACCCTTGAAATTTCAAGACCTTTTTCAAGACATTCTTCAATATATCCTGCAAACTCATCGTAAGACATAGCGTGATATGCTATTTCTTCATAAGTATCTGGGTCGCAGCCGAATCTTTCATTATATTCATCGAAAAGCTTTTCCATTTTTTCATCAAAAACGCCTTTCCACATTTCATATCACCTCCTTATAATATTGGCATTTTTTAAACTTATAATATTATTACCCGAAGCGCCCCGCAAAAATAACTGCACAAAACTTGTGAATGTGCATAAAAATTTTTCAAAAAAGCAAGACTGTAAATCAAGCTTCAATCGGGTCAAGGGGGCGGGCAGTCACCTTGGCTCAAAATCTCTCAAACCTCTCAAAAATCTCTACCCCTGCTCATCGGGTACATATTCGATAATATCGCCGGGCTGGCAGTTAAGGGTGCGGCAGATAGCGTCTAAGGTTGAGAAGCGGATAGCGCTTACCTTGCCGGTTTTTATCTTGGAGAGGTTGACGTTGGCAACGCCCACCTGCTCGGAAAGCTCGTTAAGGGAGATTTTTCTGTCTGCCATTACACGGTCAAGCCGCAGAATTATAGCCATTTTTATGTTCCTTTCTCCGGCTCAGAGGGTTTCGTCCGATTCCTGCTGAAGCTTGCAGCCGTAGTTGAAGATGTAGGAGAAAATGCAGAGAAGAGCGCCCATAAGGCAAAGGCTGCTGTTATTTAATTCAACCGGAATATTGTCTGCAATAACGTCAATGGAATTAAGCAGGTTGCAGGTAAATTTAATCACAAAAGCTGCTGCGCCGGTTGCTGCAAGAGTAATACCCGCTGCCCGGATTTTATCTCCTATATCGTATCTGAAGGGCGTTTCGCCGTCTTTGAGCTTTCTGAAAATAGCGGCGGAAAATTTAAGAGCAATACATATACCGATACAGCATACTATATTGCTGATATTTGATATAATAACCGAAAATACAGTGATTTCTGCGGCAGCCGAAGCACGCTCTGCGTTAAAAATTGCTTCCCATAATAAAAATAAAGCTCCTGCCGCAAAAGCTACAAGTCCTACTATTGAGAAGATTTCAAAAACCCGACAAGCCGAAATAAATTCTTTGGTTTCCTTTTTTTGCGTTCTTTCATTAATGTCAATCATAATAAACTCCTTTTGTTGTGTTCCCAATACTTCAATAAGCTTATCTTGACTGCATTATATCACGGCTTTTTACGTTTGTCAATAGATTTTTAACGAAAAACGTTAAATTTTTTATGTTTTAGTGATTTTTGGCTGTAAAAAACTGCTCCCCGTATCCGGAGAGCAGTTTTTATCAGTACATCTTAATTATCTCGTCAAACCCCTGGTCGCGAAGCCTTGAATACTGCTTATCCGCCTTTTTGGGGTTGGTAAGCAGGCAAAGGGTAACGTCCGACTCTGCTTCAAGCTCAGCGGATTTTGCGATTGCGGCGAGAATATCCTCGGACTTGTAGAGGATTGCGGTTCTCTTTCTTGCT
>JBJERK010000030.1:0-5517 GCA_051882255.1 Ruminiclostridium sp. | reverse complement strand
GAAGCTTCCATAATATCTACTATATTATTGACTGCGGCGATTTTCTTATATGGATTGGTTTTCCCGTTTATGACTCAGGAGCGGATAAGGAAACTATGGACAGGATTGCACGGTCGGTAAGAGCGGAGTAGGTTGGGGCGCCGCCCGCTAAAGCGGGCGGCGCCTTTGTTGGCGGCGGCGGAGCCGCCGCAATTCCCGCCCTGCGCCAAAGTTTTGCGGCGAAGCCGCAAAACCAAGGGCGCAGGGCGGGCTTCGCCGCAAAAACCTTCGGTTTTTGCGGCGATTTTGTGCGGCTGCTGAAGCAGCCGCACGCAAACCCGCAGGTTCCCACAATCCCGCTGTTAAATCCCCTCAAATTTTTTTCAAAAACCTATTGACAAAACCACTTTAAAGTGATATTATGTTAGCAACAAGTAAATATTTCTTTTTAAATCCTATGAGCAAAAGCAAGTAGCTGTTCAGTCGGCGGCACAGAGAGTCCGTATTGGTGGAAGCGGATACGCACGGGTTCGGTGAATGGGTTTGTGAGGAGCCGGGTGAACTTTAAGTAGCCTGCGCCGCGTTTCCTGCGTTAGTGTGAAGGGGTATTAAGGCTTGACTGCTGCGTACTTAACAATACTTCGGTATATAGTTTTGCTTTGTCAGCCGCCAGTACCTATCGAGGCGGCTTTTTTATTTGCCGCAAATTCGGGTGGCACCGCGATTTATTCGCCCCGAGGGACATTATAAGTCCTTCGGGGCTTTTCTGTTTTTGTAAGAAAGGAGCAAATGCTATGATGACCTTTGAAGAAGTAAAAAAGCTGGCAGAGTCGGGAGATTACGGTTACATTCCCTTAAGCGACGAGATTTTCTCCGATATGAAAACTCCCGTTGAGGTACTGCGTATCCTGCTTGGCGTAAGCGGTCACTGCTATATGCTGGAAAGCGCAGAGGAGCACAGACAATGGGGAAGATACACATTTTTAGGCTACGACCCGAAAAGCGAGATAACCTGTGCAGACGGAGTTGTAAAGATAACCGAAAACGGGGAAAGCAGGAAATTCGCCTGCACCAACCCCGACGAGATAATAAAGAAGATTATAAGCGACCACAAAAGCCCGGTTATCCCCGAGCTTCCCACCTTTACAGGCGGACTTGTAGGCTACTTTTCCTACGACTACATAAAGTACAGCGAGCCTACCTTAAAGCTTGACGCAAAGGACGAGGAGCGGTTCAACGACGTTGACCTTATGCTTTTCGATAAGGTAATCGCCTTCGATAATTTCAGACAGAAGATAATCCTTATCTGCAATATCGAAACCAAGGATCTTGAAAGCTCCTACGAAACCGGCAAAAAGCAGCTTGCGGCTATGAAGGAGCTTATTATGAAGGGGCAGATGAAGCCCCGGGAAAAGGGAAGGCTTCTTTCCCCTTTCAGACAGCTTTTCAATAAAGAGCAGTACTGCAATATGGTGGAAAAGGCAAAGCACTATATCCGTGAGGGAGATATTTTTCAGGTTGTGCTGAGCAACCGCCTTGACGCCGACTACGAGGGAAGTCTGCTGGACGCATACCGTGTGCTTCGCACCGTAAATCCTTCCCCCTATATGTTCTACTTTTCCGGTGATGATGTGGAAATTGCAGGAGCTTCTCCCGAAACCCTTGTGAAGCTTGAAAACAAGACCCTTCGTACCTTCCCTCTTGCAGGCACAAGACCAAGAGGCAAGACTCCCGAGGAGGACGAGGAGCTGGAGAAAGGGCTGCTTGCTGACGAAAAGGAAAAAGCGGAGCACAATATGCTGGTTGACCTTGGGCGGAACGATTTGGGCAGGATAAGCCGCTTCGGCACGGTTGAGGTTGAAAAGTATATGTCCATTGAGCGCTACTCACACGTCATGCACATAGGCTCAACGGTAAAGGGCGAGATTGAGGACAGATTTACGGCGGCGGACGCTGTTGCGGCGGTACTTCCTGCGGGAACTCTTTCGGGAGCGCCGAAGATAAGAGCCTGCCAGATAATAAACGAGCTTGAAAACAACAAGCGGGGAATTTACGGCGGAGCAATCGGCTACTTAAGCTTTACGGGAAATCTGGACGTCTGCATTTCCATAAGAATTGCCTTTAAGAAGAACGGAAAGGTTTTCGTTCGTTCGGGTGCAGGAATTGTAGTGGACAGTGTTCCCGAAAACGAGTACAACGAGTGCATAAACAAGGCGAAAGCGGTTGTAAAGGCGCTTGAAACCGAGCTTGAATAAGGGAGGCAGTTATGATACTTCTGATTGATAATTACGACAGCTTTTCCTACAACCTGTATCAGCTTGTGGGAACTATAAATCCGGATATAAAGGTTATCCGCAATAATGAGATGACGGTAGAGGAGATAGAAGCGCTTGCGCCGGAGAGAATTATTCTCTCCCCAGGTCCCGGAAAGCCCTCGGAAGCGGGAATATGCATAGAAACGGTAAAAAAATTGGGCAGTAAAATCCCGATTTTCGGCGTTTGTTTAGGGCATCAGTCAATCTGCGAGGCTTACGGCGCAGTAGTTTCCTACGCAAAGGAGCTTATGCACGGAAAGCAGTCACAGGTTACTCTTGATAACGACAGCAGGCTTTTCAAAAATATGCCTAAGGTTATCGGCGCAGCCCGCTATCACTCCCTTGCCGCAGACAAAAGCACAATCCCCGATGAACTGAAGGTTACGGCAGTAACCGAGGACGGGGAAGTAATGGCGGTTGAGCACAGGACTTATCCCGTTTACGGCGTCCAGTTCCACCCCGAGTCGATTTTAACCCCGAATGGAAAAACAATACTTGAAAACTTTTTAAAGAACTGATTGAAAGGAGAAATTAAAATGATTAAAGAGGCAATCACAAAGCTTTTAAAGAAGGAAGATCTCACCGCTGAAATGACGGAGCAGGTTATGGACGAAATAATGGGCGGCGAGGCTTCCCAGATTTGTATGGCGTCTTATCTTACTGCATTAGAAGCAAAGGGCGCAACAATCGAGGAAATTACAGCTTCCGCAAAGGGTATGAGAAAGGCGGGAACAAAGCTTTTACACGAGGGCGGAGTTTTTGAGATAGTAGGCACAGGCGGCGACCGCTCAAATTCCTTCAATATCTCAACCACCGCTTCAATCATTATAGCTTCGGCTGGAGTAAGAGTTGCAAAGCACGGAAATCGTGCGGCTTCCAGCAAGTCGGGCGCAGCAGACTGCCTTGAAGCCCTCGGGGTAAATATCAGCCTTGAGCCGGAGAAGATGGCAGGAGTATTAAACGACTGCGGAATCTGCTTCCTTTTTGCTCAGAAGTACCATTCCGCTATGAAATATGTTGGCCCCGTAAGAAAGGAGCTTGGAATTAAGACCATATTCAACGTCTTAGGTCCCCTTACAAATCCCGCAGGAGCTGAAACTCAGGTTATGGGCGTATTTGACGGGGCTTTGGTTGAGCCGCTTGCAAGAGTGCTTAACAACTTAGGCGTTAAAAAGGGCATGGTTGTTTTCGGAGAAAACGGACTTGACGAGGTTTCAATCTGCGCTCCCACAAAGATATGCGAGTTCGGAAACGGCGAGTTCAGGACATACGAGATTAAGCCTGAGGACTTCGGTATGAAAACAGCAGACATTTCCGAAATCGTAGGCGGTACGGGAGCGGAAAACGCCGAAATTACTCTTGGCATACTGAAAGGCGAAATCAAAGGAGCTAAGCGGGACGTTACCCTTCTTAATGCAGGCTGCGGTCTTTACACAGCAGGCAAAGCCGACAGTATAGCAGAGGGCGTAAAGCTTGCGGCTGAGCTTATCGACAGCGGCAAGGCTTATCAGAAGCTTTTAAGCTTTATCGAATGTACCAACAAACAGGAGGTTACTGCGTGATTCTTGATGATATTGCCAATCGCCGCAAGGAGCAGCTGCGGCTTGAAATGGAAAGAACTCCCCTTGAAGCGGTAAAAAGGGCTGCCGAAAAGGCAGGAGATGGAACAGACTTCAAAGCGGCGCTTAAAAAGGGCGGGCTTTCGGTGATTGCGGAGGCGAAAAAGGCTTCTCCCTCAAAGGGAATTATCTGCCCCGACTTCAATCCTGTAAAAATTGCGGAGGAATACGAAAAGGCGGGAGCTTCAGCGGTTTCCTGCCTTACAGAAGAATACTATTTCAAAGGCTCTCTCGACTATCTTCGGGCAATCCGTGAGAAAATCGCTCTGCCCGTACTGAGAAAGGATTTCATAATCGACCCCTATCAGATTTACGAGGCAAAGGCGGCGGGAGCGGACGCAGTTCTCCTTATAGCGGCAATGCTTGACAAAAATACCCTGAGGGAGTACAATAAAATAGCCTGCGGTCTTGGGCTTTCGGTTTTAGGCGAAGCCCATAGCAGAGAGGAAACGGATAATCTTCTTGAAGCGGGCTTGGAAATAATCGGAATAAACAACCGCAATTTAAAAACCTTTGAGGTTTCCCTTGAAACTACCGAAAAGCTTATGCAGGAAATTCCAGCCGATTTTGTGCGGGTTTCCGAAAGCGGAATTAAGACAAACCAGGATATGCGGTTTGTGAGAAGCTGCGGCGCAGACGCTGTTCTTATCGGGGAAACGCTGATGAGAAGCGGTAACGTGGGTGACGCTATGGCGGAGCTGCTGAGAGGTATAGAATGAGCCTTAAAATTAAGCTTTGCGGTATGCGCCGAAACGAGGATATTGAGTATATAAACAGCTTTCCTCCCGACTATGCAGGCTTTATTCTGACGCCGGGCTTTCGCAGAAGCATTGACAAGGAAACCTTTCTGCGGCTCGTTTCCCTTCTTAGGGGCAGTATCCTGCCCGTTGGAGTTTTTGTTGACGAGCCGATAGAAAATGCGGCGGAATTTGCCCCGAAGCTTAGCGTTATTCAGCTTCACGGCGCAGAAGATGAAGCTTACATAAGAAGGCTCAGAGGGTTAATTCCCTCAGATTGCGAAATATGGAAAGCAGTGCGGGTTAAAAGCGAAGATGATATTCTTAAAGCAGACCTGCTGCCCGCAGATAAGCTTCTGCTGGACGCCTTTTCGGAAAACAGCGTCGGCGGAACGGGAAAAACTGCGGACTGGGATTTGATCGGGAAAACAAGGATTAGTAAGCCCTTTTTTGCGGCAGGAGGCATAACTGCGGCGAATTTCCGTGAGGCGGCAGAAAGGCTTTCGCCCTACGGAATTGACTTAAGCGGCGGAATTGAAACCGGCGGCGCAAAGGACTTGTCGAAAATCCGTGAAATAATGCAGATAAAGGCAGAAATCGACTTAACGAAAGGAAATTGAAATGGGTATTAAAGGAAGATACGGGGAGTACGGCGGACAGTATATTCCCGAAACGGTAATGAATGCAGTAACAGAGCTTGAGGAGGCTTATGCACGTTATAAAGACGATCCGCAGTTCAAAAAGGAGCTTGCGGAGCTTTACAAAAGCTATGCAGGCAGACCCTCAATGCTTTACTACGCTGAGAAAATGTCGGCAGAGCTGGGCTGTAAGGTATATCTGAAAAGAGAAGACCTGAACCATACCGGT
>JBJERK010000029.1:0-5547 GCA_051882255.1 Ruminiclostridium sp. | reverse complement strand
TATCATGGGAAAGATTATTGGTATCGACTTAGGTACAACAAATTCATGCGTATCCGTTATCGAGGGCGGCGAAGCAACAGTTATCACAAACAGCGAGGGCTCAAGAACAACACCGTCTGTTGTTGCATTCACAAAGGACGGCGAGCGTCTTGTAGGTCAGCTTGCAAAGAACCAGGCTGTTACAAACCCCGAAAAGACAATCATCTCCATCAAGCGCCACATGGGCAGCGATTACAAGGTAAATATCGACGGAAAGCAGTACACTCCTCAGGAAATTTCCGCTATGATTCTTCAGAAGCTCAAGAACGAGGCTGAAAATTACCTTGGCGAAAAGGTTACAGACGCGGTTATTACCGTTCCTGCCTACTTCACCGACTCCCAGCGTCAGGCTACAAAGGACGCAGGTCAGATTGCAGGTCTTAAGGTTCACAGAATTATCAACGAGCCTACCGCTGCTGCACTTGCTTATGGCATAGACAAGGAAAACGAGCAGAAGATTGTCGTTTACGACCTTGGCGGCGGTACCTTCGATGTATCCGTTATCGAAATCGGCGACGGCGTACAGGAGGTTCTTGCAACAGCAGGTAACAACCACTTAGGCGGCGACGACTTCGACCAGAGAGTTATCAACTTCCTTGTTGCAGAATTCAAGAAGTCCGACGGCGTAGACCTTACAAACGACAAGTTCGCTATGCAGCGTTTAAAGGACGAGGCTGAAAAGGCAAAGATTGCACTTTCCAACTCCACCTCTGTAAATGTAAACATCCCCTATATCACAGCTGACGCAACAGGTCCTAAGCACCTTAACGTAACTCTTACAAGAGCTAAGTTCAATGAGCTTACCGCAGACCTTGTTGAAGCTACAATGGGACCCTTAAAGCAGGCTGTCAAAGACAGCGGACTTTCCCTCAGCGAAATCGACAAGATTCTTCTTGTGGGCGGTTCAACCCGTATTCCTGCTGTACAGGAGGCTGTTAAGAACTATCTCGGCAAGGAACCCTTCAAGGGCATTAACCCCGATGAGTGCGTTGCTATGGGTGCAGCTATTCAGGGCGGCGTTCTCAACAAGGAGGTTACAGGACTTCTGCTTCTTGACGTTACGCCTCTTTCCCTCGGTATCGAAACCGCAGGCGGCGTTTGCACAAGAATGATTGAGAGAAACACTACAATTCCTACAAAGAAGTCACAGATATTCTCCACCTACAGCGACAATCAGCCCAGCGTTGACATCAACATTCTCCAGGGCGAGCGTGAATTTGCCAAGGACAACAAGTCTATAGGCACCTTCCGCCTTGACGGTATCGCTCCTGCTCCCAGAGGAATACCCCAGATTGAGGTTACCTTCGATATTGACGCAAACGGTATCGTAAACGTATCCGCTAAGGATTTAGGCACAGGCAAGGAGCAGCACATCAGCATTACCGCCTCCACTAACATGAGCAAGGAGGATATTGATAAGGCTGTCAAGGAAGCTGAGGCTTTTGCAGCAGAGGACGCAAAGAGAAAGGAAGAGGTTGATACCCGCAACGAGGCAGACCAGATGGTTTACCAGATCGAGAAGTCAATGAACGAGTTCGGCGACAAGGTTACTGAGGCAGACAAGGCTGCTGTTACACCTAAGCTTGACGCACTCAAGGAAGCTCTCAAGGGCACCGACGTTGAGGCTATCAAGACCGCTAAGGAAGAGCTTCAGAAGGCATTCTACGATATTGCAGGCAGAATTTACCAGGAACAGGGCGCTGCCGCACAGGCTGCCGATGTTCAGGGCACAGGCACAAGCGCAGGCGCACAGGGCGGCGATGACAATATTGTTGACGCAGACTTCAAGGATGCGAACTAATTAATTATCATAGAGCGTTAAAAACCATATATCAGGGTGGCGAGAAATCGTCAGATGCTAGGAAACCACATAACGGCTAGACTTTGTGCCTGCCGTTATGCGGTTGCAGGATGCAACATAGTCATCGCCAAAGGGCGGCACGGACGCCGCCATGCAAAGCGATGACGAGGTGACAGACGCAGATGGCGGTTTATCGACAGCCTGATAAGTTGTAAACGGGTGCTATCGGCGGGTTATTCTGCCGATAGCTACCGCTATTTATAAATAAGGGAGATATGGAATAATCCTCGGCGGCAAGCTCCGTAGGAAAGGATTGGTTATTTATGGCAGAAAAACGAGATTACTATGAGGTTCTTGGTATTTCCAAGGGCGCTACTGACGATGAAATAAAAAAAGCCTACCGTAAAATGGCTAAAATGTATCACCCCGACCTCCACCCCGACGACCCCCAGGCGGCGGAGAAGTTCAAGGAGGTAAACGAGGCCAACGACGTGCTTTCCGACCCCCAGAAAAGACAGCGCTACGACCAGTTCGGACATGCTGGCGTTGATCCTTCTTATGGTGCAGGACAGGGAGGCGGCGGCTTCGGTGGCTTCGGCGGCTTCTCCACGGGAGACGGAATCGACCTCGGGGATATTTTCGATTCCTTCTTCGGCGGCGGAATGGGAAGCGCACGGGCAGACAATCCGAATGCACCAAAAAGAGGCGCAGATATTCCCATTAATCTGGATATTTCCTTTATGGAAGCCTGCAAGGGCGTGCGGCACGAGGTGGAGCTGAACCGCTCAGAGGTCTGCGACAGCTGCAACGGCAACGGCGCAAAGGCGGGAACTTCACCCAAGACCTGCCCCGACTGTAACGGAACGGGTAAAATCCGCTTCAATCAGAGAACTGTTTTCGGCACGATGGCCTCCACAAGAGCCTGCACCAAGTGCGGTGGAAAGGGAAAAATCATTGAAAATCCCTGTCCCACCTGCCGTGGAAGCGGACGTGTACAGAAGAAGTCAAAGGTTACAATCAACGTTCCCGCAGGTATCGACGACGGACAGATTCTTCGTGTTTCGGGTCAGGGCCACATGGGCACCAACGGCGGCTCAAGAGGCGACCTTAACGTAAGAATTTCCGTCAGAAAGGACCCGCTTTTCGAGCGCAGAGGCTTTGACGTATGGACGGAGGTTCCGATTACCTACGCACAGGCTGTTCTCGGTGCGGAGATAACCGTGCCTACAATTGACGGAAACGTTACTTATACTGTTCCCGAGGGAACTCAGCCGGATACCGTTTTCAGACTCAGGGGCAAGGGTATTCAGAAGCTCCAGCGTGACGGCAGAGGCGACCAGATGGTAAAGGTTATACTTGAAGTCCCGAAGAACCTGACCAAAAAACAGAAGGAAGCCCTTACCGCTTTCAGCGAGCAGCTTAACGAAAAGAATTACGAGAAGCAGACAGGCTTCTTCGACAAGCTCAAGAAGTTCGGCGAGGATCTGAAAAAGAACTGGGACAATCTCAATAAGGAATAAAAACACAAATCCCGTACTGGAAAACAGCTGCGGGATTTTTGTTGAAAATTACCAAACACAAAAGCGAGTTTTAGGGCGAAGTTACAAATTGTTGCTTAATCATTTACATTTGCGGAATTTTGTGATATGATATAAGAAGCGAATAAGCTTTTTCCGCAGACTGCTGTATATTATTATATGGTATTGCGGCAGGCTTACTTTATTATATTTGTGGAGCGTGTGAGTTACATATGAAAATAAGAACAGTACTTATCATCTCGGCGGTTGCACTTCTTATATTTACAACCGCGGTTTTCAGCGTTTTTCTCGGTGTTCAGCTTAATTCCACCGGAAAAGTAATGTTTGATTCCTACCTGTCGGATGTTTCCGCAATGCAGGCTTCAAATCTCAACGGCTATCTCAACGATATACAGAGCAGATATAATGCGGCGGTAGCTTTGCCTGCTGTTCAGAGCTTTACCTCCGGCAAGTACAAGGAAGGCTCTTCCGAGTATGACGCTGCTTATGCAGCACTGGATTCCCTTGTATCCTCAGGGGCTGCCTCCAAGGCTGTCATTTATGAGGAAAGCGGCAATATTCTGCTTAAGGTTGGCGTGTCCGATACTATAACCGTGGCAAACGGCGTATGCAACACCGAGGCAGCCGACGGGGTAGCTGTGGTTAATACTGCTGAAACAGAGTCCGTTAAGTCCGAGTACACAATTTCCGTAAAGAGCAAGGTAAACAACTATTATGTGGGAATTGTTTATGGAAGAACAGGTATTGTAAACATTATTGATCGTGCAAAGGGACTTATATTTATCATCGACCCCATGGGCTCTATTGTTACTGCACAGAACTATGCCGCAAATATGGCTGATACAGGCACTCAGTTCGCTGTTTATAAGGACGCAGTTGCAAATGCAGCAGCTTCTCCCGCAAAATTCCTTACAGCAGACGGCGCAAAGACAGCGTATATCACCGGTGCAGACAATGGCTGGGCTGTTGTAGCAAACCAGGATACAATAAGAGCAACCGAATATTCGGGCAGATCCTCCGGCTCCGTAACAGGAATTGCTGTAACAATGCTTGTAATATTCCTTGCAGCGGGAATTGTAATGATTGTTATTGTTACAAAGCCCTTCTACAAAATCGAAGAAACTCTCCTTAAGATCAGCCGCGGCGACCACGAGGCGAGAGTTGAGATTATGTCCAAGAACGAGTACGGCGATATTGCCCGTGTATTCAATGACATTGTTGATAACATTATCGTAAGCGAATCCCGTTACAGGACAATTATCGAGATGTCCGACAATATCATCTTTGAATGGAATCTCCAGAACAACGAGGTAAGCTTCTCCAACAACTTCAACAAGAAGTTCAGCTACCGTGCACCCTCAGACCACTTTGCAGACAGCTTCCTGCTCAAGTGTAAGGTTCACCCTGACGACGCAGACAGATACAAGTCCGACCTTGAAAAGCTCCCCAAGGGCGAAAACTTCAAGCATAACGAATACCGTATGAAGAACATCTACGGCGACTATATCTGGGTTCTTATCCGTACTGCTTCTATCGTTGACAAGAGCGGCGAAACCGTAAAGATAGTGGGCGTTATCGTAGATATTGACCGTGCTAAGAAGAGCGAAAATATACTTACTGCCCGCGCTTCCTTCGACTCGCTCACAGGCGTTTATAATCGTGAAACAATCGAAAGCGCAATCAATAACGAAATCGAGCTTATTGCAGCAAGAAAGAACGAGTTTGCTATTCTGTTCGTTGATATTGATGACTTCAAGCTGTTCAATGACCAGTACAGCCACGCAACCGGCGACCAGGTTCTGCGCTTTGCGGCGACTACAATCAAGAACGCTATCGGCGAGGACGGTATGGCGGGACGCTACGGCGGCGACGAGTTTATCGTCTGCGTCAAGAACGCCGACGTCAACGACCCGTCCCTTATCGCAGAGCAGATTCTCAATACCCTTAAGGAAGGCTTTGAGAGCGACTCCGGCGACAGGCTGATTGTAAACGTAAGTATCGGTATTGCGATTATCAAGGACAACACCAAGCGTGTTGAGGAAATTATCGGTATGGCTGACGACGCTATGTACCGCATCAAGAAGAGCGGTAAGTCAAGCTTCGGTTTCCTGAACCAGTAAAAAGTGTAAGGGGCGGTTGAAAGACCGCCCTTTTTATTTGGAGAGATTA
>JBJERK010000028.1:0-5620 GCA_051882255.1 Ruminiclostridium sp. | reverse complement strand
AGAGCCGACGCCGAAAAGTACGGCGAGGAGTACAAGGAAGCGCCTGAGGACGACGATCTCTGATTATTCTGATTATTATGAAAGGATCTGAAATATATGGAAAAAATCTATGTTGCTAAGACACTTGACGCAGCAAAGGAACAGGCTGTAAACGAATTTACCGCCCTCGGTATCGCCGAGAGCGACATTGACTACGAAATACTTGAACAGCCTGTAAAGAAGCTTTTCGGCACAAAGGGCGAGTTTAAATTGCGCTTTTTCGCAGCCGACCCTGCACCCAAGGCAGAGGAAACAGCTCCCGAGGCTGCAAAGGAAGAGCCTGCCGGCGAGGCTGTAGAAATGCCCGAGCAGAGCGTTACTGCCGCAGAGGGAATCGATGTTCTTGAAACCGAGAAGGTAAAGAACGCACAGAAGTATCTTGCAAAAATTCTTACTGCATTAGGTCTTGAGGGCTTCACAATTGAAACAAAGGTAAACGGCGACACCGTTGTGCTGGACATTGTGGGCGACAAGCTTGGCGTTGTTATCGGCAGAAGAGGCGAAACCCTTGACTCTCTCCAGTACCTTACAATTTTAGCAAGCAACAAGGCGGAGGAATCCTACTGCCGTATTTCCGTCGACTGCAACGGCTACAGAGCAAAGAGAAAGGAAACCCTTGAAGCGCTGGCTGTCAAGACTGCAAACAGAGTTTTAAGACAGGGCAGAAGAATTACCCTTGAGCCTATGAACCCCTACGAGAGAAGAATTATTCACAGCAAGGTGGCTGAAATCGAGGGAGTTTACAGCAATTCCATCGGCGAAGAGCCTTTCAGAAAGGTTGTTATCTCCTCTACCGCAAAGCCTACCTACAACAAGGACAGAAACGACAGGCGCAGAGGCGGCAGACCCTCCTCCGCAGGCAAGAGCTACCGCCAGTCCTCCGGCTTCTCCACCTCATTTGAGAGAGAGTACAAGAGAACACAGTCCGAGCCTGTTGAGTATTCACAGGAAACCGTTGACCTTGAAAAGAGCGTTTCTCTCTACGGAAAGATTGAGCTTTAATGAACACAGGCAAAAAGGGGCTAAGCCAAGCCCCTTTTTGTTTAATGCCGCAGTTTGCGGCAATACTGGGCTATCGCCAAGTGGTAAGGCAAGGGACTTTGACTCCCTCACCCGCTGGTTCGAATCCAGTTAGCCCAACCAACCGAGTGCCTCGGCACGCAGAAAGCCCGATTACAAGTCGGGCTTTATTTTTATATTGATGCACCCCCGCAAATCTATTTTGTCACACCAGCACAAGCAGTGTGACGCTGCACCCCTTATCGCCTCAAGTATCTTCTTGGGGCGATTTTTTTGCCCGAAGGCGGCAATCTTTTGACCTCAAAATACAGTAGAGTGCCTCGGCACGCAGAAAGCCCGATTACAATTCGGGCTTTTTTTCTGTTCCTGTATTGACATTCGGATAAAATTATGATAAAGTTATGATAAAATAGATTGTCGAAAGGGGCATATTATGATTCAGATAAGACCGGTTTCCGACCTTAGGAATAAATTTCCCGAAATAGAAAGCGTAGTAAACAGCGGGCAGCCAGTTTACCTTACGAAGAATGGCTATGGGGCTATGGTTGTAATGAGCCTTGAAGAGTATTCACGGCTAACTGAAAATGTGGAGGAAAAGCTTGATGAAGCGGATAGGCTTGCGGCTGCTTCAGATAAGCGGTTGTCCCACGAGGAAGTTTTCGGGGAGGTTCGGAAGTTGCCGAAATGAGTCAAATGAACTGATTACAAAAAGCAAAGCATCGTGCCCCAAATGTGACACGATGCTTTTCTTACTTCTTCCTCAACACAATCCCGATAAAATTAAGATACTTTCCTCCGCCTGCCTCCATAGTCTTTCTGTCTCCTGCCGCGTACTCGTTGTCCTGCTTAAGCCAGTCAGCCCATACCTCCTCGTTGCTCTCCATTTCGTAAACCGAAACAACCTCGGCTGAGCTTGCGCTTACTATCTCCTGCCAGTAGGCAATATCATGTATGTAGTCAAGCTGCTCCGGCGTCCAGGACAGCAGAAGCTCCGGCGGGAGATTATCATGCAGATCCTTCTTCATTCCCGGAACCGTAATATAGATATACCCGCCCTTTTTAACGTAGGGCAGCAGGCAATTGTCCAGATAATCCTTGTCCCGTCCGAAATAGTTGTAGGAATCCGTGCTTACAACCCCGTCGAAAAACTCCTTTTCAAAGGGCAGGTCGGTTGCGTCCGCCTTAACGGGGATTATTTGTTCATCACTCAGCCCCATTTCTATGAAAAACCTTCTGTTTTCCTCGGGGTCGCTCCAGAGGTCGGCAGCGTAAACGGTGAAGCCGTACTCCTTAGCCATAAAGACAGAGGTAAGACCCTGACCGCTTCCCAAGTCCATTATACGGGCGTTTTCGGGGATTTTGCAGTCAATAAGCAGCTCCTCCGTGAGCTTTACCGGGTTTGGTCCCATAATTTTCGCCATAAGCTCGGGCGTAAGATAGCGTTCGCTTTTTTCGTACTTCATTTTTAGTCCTCCATTATGAAATTATTGATATGATTTTTAAGGGCAGTAACAATTTCCCCCTTGTTTTCTGCGCTGTCGTAAAGATTTATCAGCAGGAACATAGGCGAATAGAACAGCAGCGCCTTTTCTCTGTAGTTTTTGCAGCCGGCTCCTCGGAAAAAGTCCTCACAGTAGGAAAGCGGTCCTGCGGAGAGGTACTGCTTATACAGCCTTTCGGTTTCGGGGCTTCGGTACTGCTCTATTGTAATCATTCTGCGAAAATCTGCGGCAAAGCTATCTGTCGTCCAGCAGCGGAACATTGACAGGGCAAAGGCTCTGAAATCCTCGGGAGAGGTTTTGGGCGGCTCTTCTCCCTTCTTGCAGTTTTCGGCGGGAACGTGATTTTCTGCCGCAAGCTCCCCGTCCCGCTGCTCCATTCGCCGCAGTATGCTGTCAAAAATATCCTGCTTGCTTTTGTAGTGCTTGTAAAGCGCAGCCTGAGTAACTCCCAGTTCTCCCGCAATATCCCTGACAGAAACGCTGTCAGCGCCCCGCATAGCAAACAGCCGCAGAGCCGTCCGCAGTATCTTTTCCTTGGTGTTTACATATCCTGCACCCTTAAGAACGGCGGTAACGTAGCTTATATTCTCAAAGGCGCTAATATCCGAATTGCCGAGGATTTCCCCGTCAATCTCTTCGGGAGTAAGTTCCTCGTAGATTTTAAAGCCGTAATCCTCAAGAATTTCCGAAAGCCTGCCGCTGTCGCAGAAAAACTTCATAGGCTCGCCGCCTGCCGCCGCCATAGCAAGCATATTTTTTACCCGCCGAACCTCTGAAAAGGGCATGTCGCTGTCGCCATAGTCAAAGACAATCGTACTTCCTTCGGGGGATATTTCCGAAATCTCCGACAGGGTTTTCCGCAGCTGCTCCTCGGTCAGGTAGAAGCTTACTCCCAGCAGGCTGAAAAAGGTCTTTTTGGTCATATCGAAGCCCGCGGAAATAAGCTGCTCCTTAAGGCTTTGCTTGCTGAAATCTATTGGCACAAAGCGCAGATTTTCCGGGACTTCAAAGCCTGCCCGCTCAAGGCGGCGGCGCTTGTCCTGCTGGGTCAGCGGGTGGTCGGCTTCAAACACCGTAAGCTTCTTCATCAGTTCTTTTTCCCGCAGGCAGAAGGTATCGTAGCCTGCGCCAAGAATAACGTACTGGGTCGTACCGGTCAGAACTTCGGTTTTAAGCCGCTCCTCGCAGTACTTTGCCCTTGCAACGGGGGTGGGCGCAAGCTGGGTATTGATGATAAAGTCGAGAAGTTCGGCTTTGTCATCGGTTTTTGCCTTTGCTTCGGGGGCGAAAAAGTCTGCTCCGCTTAGTATGTAGCTTGCTATCTGCTTCTTTTCTTCCGGCAGCAGCAGCTTTTCGGCGGCGCTGTCGCAGAATACGGGGTTTTCTGCGGTTTCGGCGTGATACGCCCGCACAAAGGCGGACATAAGAGCGGTTATACTGCTTTTATCTTCCATACTTCCTCCTTAATTCCTGTTGGTTAACAACTGTTTACCTATATTATAGTAAACAAACGTTAACTTGTCAAGGGGTTTTTATAAAATTCTGAAAAAAGCAAAAAAATTCCGCACCGGATTGTCCGATGCGGATTTTATCAATTTATCTGCTGTATCAGGTCTTCTTGGTTGTGGTTGCCTTGGTTGTTGCTGCCTTTTTTGTTGTAGTGGCTTTGGTTGTAGCAGCCTTGGTGGTGGAGGACTTATCGGAAGAGGAGGTCTTCTTTGCTTCCTGCTCCTTAAGCCACTTGCTGTAGCCCTGCATAAGGGACTTGGACCACTTTCTTCCTGCCCACTTGCCGCCGTTTACCTTATAGTAATAATTGAAGTAAAGAGGGCTCTTGTTTATGTATGCCTTGGAAACGTCAATCTTTGCGCTTTCGCCCTCACGGAGCTTTCTTGCATACAGAACAAACCTTGTGTCAACGTCCATACCCATAGGATAGTAGCAGGTGGATAGGGTAAGGAACTCGTCGTCATAAGCGATATTTACAGCAGGATTATAGAATACGCTGCGGTCGAATACTGCCTCAAAATACTTATAGAAGGTATTCTTGCTGTTGAAATTGCGGTACTTATAGTAATTGAAAACGTCGCCGTGCTTTGTCTGGGTGTTTACGAACATACCTGCAAATACAACGTAGGTGCTTTCGCCGCCGAAAACGGACTCATACTTGATTGTGGGGTGCTTTAAGTAGAAATCAAGGCTGCCGTATCTGTTGGGGTAGTAGTTGGTGATTTTTGCAAGGCCTACGCCTGTTCTTATGTTATGACCGTAGATAATAAGGTTGTCGGGACGGTTGGTCTTTGTAACCGGAACGTGGCAGTCGGCAAAGGTTGTGCCTACCTTTGTGTAGTCGTATCTGCCGTAGAAGTCGTGCTCAAGGTAGAACTTGTTGTCGGTAGCCTGAACAACGGGAACGTTTATGGGAGTGTCCTTGATTGTAAGCCAGCCGATAAAGTCGGTGTTGAGCTTACGCATATACTTAAGGTCGTGCTTGATTTCGGGATAGCTCTTACCGCCGCGGTAGCCGCTGACATGCGCCGTAGCCTTGATTGTTTCCTTTGTTCTCTTGGCGGTTGTTGTAGTCTTCTTGGTTGTTGATTTTTTTGCAGTAGTCTCAGCCGCAGTTTTCTTGGTTGTTTTTGCAGTAGTCTTAGCGGTTGTTTTTGCAGTAGTCTTTGAAGCGCCTGCACCGTACTCCTCGGGAGCGGTAGTTTCGTAGGGCTGGGGCGTATTTTCGGGGGTAATTATATCCTCGTCGGAAAAAACCTCATACTCGGCGGGAAGCATTGTATTATCGTCAGAATCTGTTTCCGCTTCGGTTATTTCAGGCTCGTCGTAAATCACATCCTCGCTTGCTTTAACATCATCCTCGGGGAACAATATGTCGCCGTTCTGTACGACAACGGACTGCTGGCAGCCTGACACAGCTATTATTGCCGCCAGAATAAGGCATACCAGCGACTTTCCTGATTTTCTCATTATCTTTACCTCTCTGAATTACGATTTATACTAATAACCGTTTGAATGAAGGAAAAGATTTGCTAAAAGACGGTGCCGAA
>JBJERK010000027.1:0-1512 GCA_051882255.1 Ruminiclostridium sp. | reverse complement strand
CTCCTCGCAGCGCTCCATAACCTCCACGCAGCTGATACCAAGGGAAAGGGAAATCCGCTCGATTTCCTGCCAGGTAACTCCACCGATACTTCTTTTCGGCTCGTTTATGATACGGGAAAGCCGCACGGTATCAAAGGGGTCGCAGATTACGCTTAAGTAAGCAATAGCGTCCTTTACTTCCTTGCGGTCGTAGAACTTCGTACCGCCTACGATTTTATAGGGGATTGCAGTCTTGCTTAGTGCAACCTCAAGGCTTCGGGACTGGGAGTTATTGCGGTAAAGAACGGCGTTATCGCTGAATTTTCCGCCCTTTGATTTTGCGGCAAGTATCTCTGCTGCAACAAAAGCGCCCTCCGCCTGCTCGTCGGTAAAGCGGTAGGCTTTTATCTTTTCCCCCTCCCCAAGCTCTGACCAGAGCTTCTTTTCCTTATGCTGGGTGTTGTTCTTTATTACTGCATTTGCTGCGTTAAGTATGTTCTCGGTGGAGCGGTAGTTCTGCTCAAGCTTTATAACAACGCTGTCGAACTCCTTTTCGAAGGACAGGATATTCTCGATTGTAGCCCCTCGGAAGCGGTAGATGGACTGGTCCTCGTCCCCTACAACGCAGAGGTTTCCCCTGCCGCCGGAAAGCAGCTTTACAAGCTCGTACTGAGCAACGTTTGTATCCTGATACTCGTCAACCATTACATAGTCGAAGTGGCTCTGCCAGTAGCTTAAAACCTGCGGGTCTGCCCTTAAAACCTCAACGGTTTTCATAATAATATCGTCAAAGTCAAGAGCGTTTGAAGCCTTAAGCCTTTTCTGATACTCGATATACATTTCCCGTATTGCAGAAAGCTGAAAATCAGGCTTATCCCCGTAGGAAACAGGGAATTTATCCGGCGGAATAAGCTTATCCTTCGCCCTTGAAATTGCGTTCATAACGACCTTGGGGCTGAAGGTCTTTTCGGAAATATTAAGGGACTCCATAACCGACTTTATAACCCGCTTGCTGTCGTCGGTATCGTAAATAACGAAATTGCTTCTGTAACCGATAGACTCTATGCTTCTTCTGAGGATTTTAACGCAGGAGGAATGGAAGGTAGCCGCCCATACCTCTCCCGCAGGAGCGTTCATTACCGAAAGCCTGTCCTTAAGCTCGGAAGCAGCCTTGTTTGTGAAGGTAACCGCAAGAATTTTCCAGGGCTTTGCTCTGTTATGACCGATTACCTCTGAGAGATGACCGATAACCTCGGGGGAGTCGGGGTATTTTCCCTCGGCGTAAAACCGCAGGAACTGCATATCGTCGGCGCTTATCTGCGGCACATAGCTGCTCTCATAAGCATCGCCGAAAAGCAGGAGATTTGCTATTCTGTTACAAAGAACCGTGGTTTTTCCGCTTCCTGCTCCTGCAATAATAAGAACAGCACCGTCGGTTTTAAAAATCGCCTTTCTCTGCTCGGGGTTTGTTCTTGAAAAGTATCGTTCGAGTGCCGCTTTTTTCAGCCCGTTATAGTCCATTTCCCTTAATTT
>JBJERK010000026.1:0-5674 GCA_051882255.1 Ruminiclostridium sp. | reverse complement strand
TTTGTCAGGTCGTAGGGCGACATTTCAACGGTAACCTTGTCGCCGGGCAGTATTCTGATAAAGTTCATTCTCAGCTTACCGCTTACATGAGCAAGTATCTTGTGTCCGTTTTGCAGCTCAACCTGAAACGTAGCGTTTGGCAGCGCTTCAAGTATTGTTCCTTCTACTTCGATTACATCTTCTTTTGACAAGCCTTATTCACACTCCTGTTCGCTCCGGGACAGCTCTCGCAAGGTGCGCCGCAGTCCCTTATCGGTAATGTTGTCGAGTGAAACAGTCATCGCTGTTTTCGCCAGATGCTTCGGGTTCTTCTTTTTCGGGTTAGAAAGGGGTCTTTCCTTTCCGTCGGCAGTAAAAACGAACTCGTCGCTTATGTCAACCACCGCAAGAAGGCTTCCCTTATCTCGCCCTGCCCTGCTGATAACAACCATGCCCTTAGTAAAGTCCATAAATCCCCCGTCAGTGCTTTTCAAGCGTCATTATAAGCGGTTCGCCGTTTGTAATTGCAACCGTATGCTCAAAGTGAGCGCTGGGGTTGCCGTTAGCTTCAACAACCGTCCACTTATCGTCAAGGACTCTGATTCCGACGCAGCTTGAATTTACCATAGGCTCAATGCATATCGTCATTCCGGGAACAAGCCGGGGACCTCTGCCGGGCTTTCCGTGGTTGGGAACCTCCGGGTCCTCGTGCATTTCCGTTCCTATACCATGACCGATATACTCTCTTACGACATAGAAGCCGTTTTTCTCAACGTAGGTCTGAACAGCGTTTGAAATATCGCCTATGCGGTTTCCCGCAACAGCCTGTTCAATACCCTTGTAGAGTGCTTCCTCCGTTATCTTTAAAAGCCGCTTCTTTTCGGGAGAAATTTCTCCTACCGGGAAGGTACGGGCGTTGTCGCCCTGCCAGCCCTTATAAAGCACCGTTAAATCAACGGAAACTATATCTCCCTCTTTGATTATTTTCTTCTTTGAGGGAATGCCGTGAATGAGCTCTTCGTTTATTGATATGCATGCGCTTCCGGTAAAGCCGCAGTATCCGAGAGAGGAGGGAATTGCTCCCTTGCCAACGATAAAATCGTGGATTATCTTATCCAGCTCCCAGGTACTCATTCCGGGCTTTATGAATCTGCCTGCAAGTGCCAGAGCCTGGGAAGCGATTTCCCCGGCTTTAAGCATCTGCTGTATTTCTGCAGGCGATTTGACTTTTATCATCTCTTAACCTTCAATCGCTTCGAGCGTAAGCTTTGCGGTATCGGCGATTTCTTCCTGACCGTTAACCGTAACAAGCTTGCCCTTTGCGCTGTAATAATCCTTTAAAGGAGCTGTCTTTTCGTGATAGGTTGCAAGTCTTGAAAGAACCGTTTCCGGCTTGTCGTCAACTCTCTGAACTACCTTTGCGCCGCAGCTGTCGCAGATACCTTCCTGCTTTGTAGGCTTGTAATCAACGTGGTAGGAAGCTCCGCAGCCTTCGCATACTCTTCTTCCGGAAAGTCTTGCGCAGATTTTCTCATCGGGAACGTAGATTTCAACAACCTTGTCGATATTAACGCCCATAGCTTCAAGGGCTTCAGCCTGTGAAACTGTTCTGGGGAAGCCGTCAAGGATAAATCCGTTCTTTGCGTCGTCCTTGGCAATTCTGTCCTTTAAGATACCGATTACGATTTCGTCCGGAACCAAATCACCCTTGTCCATACGCTCTTTTGCTGCAAGACCTGCGGGAGTCTGGTTTTTAACCGCTTCTCTGAGCATATTGCCCGTTGAGATAGCGGGAATACCGAGCTTTTCGCAGACGATTTCAGCCTGCGTACCCTTGCCTGCTCCGGGAGCGCCTAAAAAAATCAAGTTCATATAAACTCCTTTTTGTCGGTGAATGGGAAGGAGTAAGGCGTAAGCCTTATCCTTACCAACTCAAGCTTATTCCAGGAATCCCTTGTGATGACGCATCATCATCTGGCTTTCCAGCGAGCGAACCGTTTCAAGTGCAACACCTACAACGATAAGCATTGTTGTTCCGCCGAGGGAAATGTTCCTGAGACCTGTAATGTTCTGGAAGATGATGGGGAAAATTGCGATGAACGCAAGGAAAATTGCGCCGATAAGTGTAATCTTCGAGAGGGAGTTCTGAATGAAATCCGACGTGGGCTTGCCGGGACGGATACCCGGAATAGCTCCGTTGTTTTTCTTAAGATTATTGGCAATTTCTACCGGATTATACTGAATAGCGATATAGAAGTAGTTGAACGCTATAATCAGCAGGAAGTAGAGAACTGCGTAGAGCCAGCTGCTCTGGCTGAAGAGTCTTACAAAGCCCTCCCAGAAATCGTTGCCGCTTCTGCCGTCGCCGTAAATTCCGAAGAACATACAGATTGTCTGGGGAAGCGCCATAACTGACATTGCGAAGATAATCGGCATAACGCCCGCCATAGCTACCTTAATCGGGATATGAGTGGACTGGCCGCCGAACATCTTTCTGCCTACAACACGCTTAGCGTACTGAACGGGGATTCTTCTCTCTGCGTTGGTCATAAGAACTACAAGACCTATCATGAGAACGAAGATAATAAGGATAATCGGAACGAGAATTGCGTTCTTCATATCAGCAGTCATAGACTGAACCATTGTGAATACAGCAGAAGGACCTCTTGCTACGATACCTGCAAAAAGTATCATAGAGATACCGTTTCCGATACCCTTTTCGTTAATCTGGTCGCCAAGCCATACAATCAGGGACGCACCCGCAACGAAGCAGGCAACAATTGTGATTGCGGCAAGAACACCGCCGAAGCCGTCAGTGTACTTTACTGCATTAAGATTTCTCAGATAGATGTAGTAAGCGATTGCCTGGAAAAGGGCAAGACCGAGAGAAGTGAACTTTGTTATCTTGTTCAGCTTCTTTCTGCCCTCGTCTCCCTCCTTGCTCATTTTTTCAAGAGCAGGGATTGCAACTGCAAGCAGCTGAATGATAATCGACGCATTGATGTAGGGCGTGATTGACATTGAGAACAAAGTTCCCTGGCTCAAAGCGCCGCCCGTCATGGTGTCCAGCAGGGAGAGGACGGTGCCCTCGCCCATCATGGATGCGATTACCTCGTTGTCGAGAAAAGGAACGAACAAGCAGGAGCCTAAACGGAAGATGACAATGATGAATAATGTGTATAAAATCTTTTTGCGGAGATTTATATCCTTCCACGCATTACGAAAGACTTCAAACATTATACCACCTCTGCCTTTCCACCTGCTTTTTCAATTTTTTCAGCAGCAGCTGCTGTAAACTTTGCAGCCTTTACGGTAAAGCTCTTTGTAAGCTCGCCGTTGCCGAGAATTTTAACTCCGTCGTAGGTCTTCTTTAATAAGCCGCATTCGATAAGAGCAACCTCGTCGATTTCAGCGCCGTTTTCAAAACGTGCCTCTAATTCGGAAACGTTAACGGTTGCATACTCTGTTGCAAAAATATTATTGAAACCACGCTTAGGGATACGCATAGCCAGCTTTGTCTGACCGCCTTCGAATCCGGGCTTGACTCCGCCGCCGGAACGTGCCCACTGACCCTTGTGACCTTTACCTGCCGTCTTGCCCTGACCGGAACCGTGTCCGCGGCCGATACGCTTAACTTCCTTTGTTGCGCCCTCAGCAGGAGATAATTCGTGTAGCTTCATGGTTACACCTCCTATGAAATTAGTGCGTTTAAAGTTCCGATTATTCCTCGGTAACCTCAACCATATAGTTTATTTCGTTGATTTTGCCTCTTGTAGCCGCGTTGTCGGGCTGTTCGGTAACATCGCCAATCTTTCTGAGTCCTAAGGACTTAGCGGTAGCGATATGGCTGTCCTTGCGACCGATGAGAGACTTTACTAACTTGATTTTAAGTGCCATAAGACATTCAATCCTTTCTCTTTATCAGCCTAAGATTTCCTTAACAGTCTTACCTCTGATTGCAGCAACCTGCTCAGCGTCTCTGAGAGAAGCAAGACCTGCGATTGTAGCTCTTACTACGTTGCAGGGGTTGTTGGAACGAAGGGACTTAGTACGGATATTCTTGATACCAGCCATTTCAACTACGGAACGAACAGGGCCGCCTGCGATAACGCCGGTACCTTCGGGAGCGGGCTTCATTAATACTGCGCCTGCACCGAACTTACCTACTGTTTCGTGGGGGATTGTAGTACCCTTGAGCGAAACCTTGATAAGGTTCTTCTTAGCGTCCTCGATGCCCTTGCGGATTGCGTCCGGAACTTCGTTGGACTTACCGAGACCGAAGCCTACAACGCCGTTTCCGTCGCCTACTACTACAAGTGCGGAGAACTTCATGATGCGTCCGCCCTTAACGGTCTTTGATACTCTGTTAATAGCAACAACCTTTTCGGCGAGCTCATATTTTGATGCGTCTAAAAGTGCCAAAGCTTTATCCTCCTATATTATTTTAGAAATTCAGTCCGCCTTCACGGGCACCGTCTGCAAGTGCAGCAACTCTGCCGTGATAAACGTAACCGGAACGGTCGAATACTACGTCGCTGATACCCTTGGCCTTTGCTCTTTCAGCAAGTGCAAGACCAACCTTCTTGGCTGCTTCGCAGTTGCCGCCGTATTCCGTAAAGCTCTTTTCGTTGGAGGACGCAGCGCAGAGGGTAACTCCTGCTTCGTCGTCAATAATCTGAGCATAGATGTTCTTGGCGGAACGGAAAACATTAAGGCGAGGACAAGCAGCAGTACCGGATATCTTATTACGTACTCTCTGGTGACGCTTGATTCTGTTCTTATTGCTGTCGATTGTTTTAATCATTTCTTATCACTCCTTATGCTTTACTTCTTGCCCTTGCCGGCTTTACCTTCCTTACGGCGGATAACCTCGTCGGCATACTTGATGCCCTTGCCCTTATAAGGCTCGGGAGGACGCTTGCCTCTTACTTCGGCAGCGAACTGACCAACCTTCTGCTTATCAATACCCTTGATAACAATCTGGTTGGGCTGAGGAGCTTCGATTGTGATGTCTTCGGTATCGGAAACTACAACCTGGTGGGAGTAGCCGATGTTTAAGATTAAATCCTTGCCCTGCTTCTGGCATCTGTAACCGACGCCGTTGATTTCCAGCTGCTTTGAGAAGCCTTCTGTAACGCCTACAATCATGTTGTGAATGAGGGTTCTTGTAAGGCCGTGGAGAGAACGGTTGGAAGCCTCGTCGTCGGGGCGTTCAACTGTAATAACTCCGTTTTCGGCAGTAATCTTCATAGTGGGCTTGAATTCCTTTGTAAGGGTGCCCTTAGGTCCCTTTACTGTAACTGTTGAGCCGTCAACCTTAACGTCAACGCCGGCAGGAACAGTAATCGGGGCTTTACCAATTCTTGACATATCTGTTCCTCCTTATTACCATACGAAAGCGAGGATTTCGCCGCCAACGTGTAATTCTCTTGCCTTCTTGTCTGTCATAATTCCCTTGGATGTGGAAACTATTGCAATACCGAGGCCCTTCATTACCTTGGGCATATCCTTGCAGTTCGAGTAAATTCTTAAACCGGGCTTACTTACTCTGCGTAAGCCTGTGATGACCTGTGACTTATTCTCAGTATACTTTAAAGTAATTCTGATGATACCCTGCTTGTTATCCTCGATAACTCTGAAATTCTTGATATAACCTTCGTCAACAAGAATCTGAGCTATCTGCTTCTTAACGTTA
>JBJERK010000025.1:0-5681 GCA_051882255.1 Ruminiclostridium sp. | reverse complement strand
GCAAGCGCAGCCTTTTTCCGCTGTCCCTGACTGTAGGTTTCAATCGGGCGGGAGAAAAGCTCTGGAGAAAAATCAAGCTTGCAGAGTATGGCTCTGAACAGGCTTTCATCAATTCCCTTCTCTTCGGCAAATTCCGTAATAGTCCCCCGAAGCCCCTCTGCGCTCTGAGAAACGTAGGAAATTATAAGCCCGCCGCCAAGGTAAATCTCGCCGCTGTGGGGTATATTCTCACCCATAAGAAGCTTTATAACCGTTGATTTTCCGCAGCCGTTGCTGCCGCAAAGAGCAATCCTGTCTCCACGACATATATCAAAGCTGAGATTTTCAAAAATATTCCCGTCGCCGTAGCTTGCTGAAACAGAAACAAAGCTTGCAAGCTTACTGCTCCTGTATTCAAGGGGCGAAAGCTTCAAAGAGCCGGTAAACTCAACATTGTGCAACAAAGCGGATTTCTCCGAAATATCCCGCTCAATCCTGACCTCCATAGCCTTTGCCCGGTTTATAAGCTTTCGGGATTTCTTTGCGACTGAATCCCTGCGGGTAAGGGATTTTTCGGTTTTTACAGGGTTAAACCCTATCTTTGTTGCAGCAATTTTCTCCGAATGTCTTGCCGCCTTTTCCGCTGCGGCGGTAAGCTGCTTTATTTCTTTTTGCAGCTTCACATTCTCCGCGGCTTCAAAGCTGTCACGTCGCTCCTTATTCTCCTGCCAGGAAGAAAAATTACCGCTTTGCACCTCTATGTTTGTCTTATTGATAGCGATAATGTGGTCAATGCAGCCATCAAGAAAGGCTCTGTCGTGTGACACAAGAATAAATCCCGATTTCCTTTTGAGATAGCGGCAAAGCACATCTCTTGCATAAGCGTCAAGGTGATTTGTAGGCTCGTCTATGAGCAGGAAGCTGTTCTCCCGCAAAAACATAGCCGCCAGCATAACCTTTGTCTGCTCACCGCAGGAAAGAGTAGAAAAAGCCCGCCATAATACATCTTCCCTGACTTCAAGCATTGACAGCTCCTTGATTATCTGCCAATTTTCAGCCATAGGAGCAATTTCTCCGATAATATCGGCTGTAAATGCGTTGCTGTCTGTAATCTGATAGGGAAAATACTCAAAGTCAAGCTCCGAGGATATTGTTCCGATGTATTCAAGCTCTCCGCAGAGCAGCCGCAGGAGAGTTGTCTTTCCCCTTCCGTTCCTGCCGGTAAGACCAAGCCGCCAGTCCTCGTCAATACATAGATTTACGTTTTCAAAAACATTTTCATAGCTGCCTTCGTAACCGAAGGTAAGATTTACAATATTGATATTTGCCATATAGCAGCACTCCTTTCACAAAACAAAAACGGCCGCAGGAAATAATCCCGCAGCCGCTTATGCGCAGAAAAAGGCTACTGCACAAAAACAAGCGGAAAGAAGCGGTCAGATTTCCTGCCGCATAACCGAAAAACCACACACGAGTGCAGCTGAAAATATATCGGTTATGCAATTCAGCAAGAAATCTTACGCATCTTTCCACCTCAAATCCTTTAATATGCTGACATTGTAGCACAAAATTTTCACATTGTCAACACCTGTAATAAAATTATTTTTCAAACCTGAACCAGTTGAAGTTAAATCTGCTTCCGGGCAGGTATACGAAAGAAATATTCCGCTTTCCGCCGATTTTTTCAAGGGTGAAGGTCTGCTCGTGAGCTTCGCCGCCGCTGAAATTGATAAGCTGAGTATGCTGAACGCCGTTGTCGTCGCTGTAACGAAGCTGGAAGGCGTTTACGTCATTAGGCGTTGAGCCGTAGATTGTAAGCCTTTCCGTTCCCTCGCCGAAATCCATATCATTGAAGTTAATGATAACATTATTGCCTATTCCCACAACTGCGCTGCCCTCAACCTTATATTCGTCGCCGTAAATTTCGTCGTATGAAGCGGCAGAAAGCTGTTCATAAGCCTTTACAGGCTTTACAAACTCAAAGCCGCCGAAAATGCAGCCTGCACTTACAACAAAGGCAATTCCGATAATTCCCGACAAACGTTCGGGCAGCTTAAACTCCTGGGGAGCAAAGCCGTCCCAGACGCCGTTATTCTCAAAGCTCAGTGTGGTTACAAAATGCCCGCCGTTATCCGGCTCGCCAATCCAGAACTCAACGGGCAGAGATTCGTTTCCGCCGCTGTACCCGATATTTAAAACCAGCCTGTCAGAGCCGAATACTCCGAAATCTACATTTCTGAAGCCGATAACCGTCCTTCCCGAAATTCCGCCTACTGCACCCCGTTCTATTATATTAAGAGGCTTTGTGCCGCAGTCCGAAAGGCTCGCCGAGATAAAGCCGTAGGGGTTGATATTCATCTCTCCGAAACCGTCGTTTCTCATGCGGATGTCTGATATAATCTGAGGATATTTTCCGCCGTTATTGCAGACAGCACGGATAATATAGCTTCCATCTCCTTTTGCAGTAACCTTTGCACCATAGCCCGTTTTCTCTATTTCCGAAAGTCCGACCTCAACTCCAGAAAGCAGTATGCACCTGAAGGAAATATCCTTATAATCTGCGTTTTCGGGGTACAGCTTTGCTGTAATTCCAGCCGTCGGAGAGGAGGGTTCAAGCAGGTTCTTGGTAGTATACAGCTCGATTTTTCTCAGCGGTACTTCGGGCTTATACTCCTGCGCCTTAAAGGGATAATATTCGCTTACAACAGAAACTCCCTCGGGTTTTTCGGCAGGCAGCGCACTTACGGTTACTACCTTGCCCCAAAGCCCCTCGCTTCTGAAGGAAACGGTAACCTCCCCGCTTTCAAAGGTAGACTGTACTATTGCAAGCAGTTTTCCGCTGAAAAGGCGCTTGTTGCTGCCCTTGTAGCTGTCGTAATCGGTGCTGTCGCCGTTGTCAAGTCCCACAAGTCTTGCAGGTCCTTCAACTGTTACGTTAATTCTGTTGCGGGCATTTGCCACGGGTATTCCGTTTTTGTCAACAACCGTTGTCTCAAAGAAAATAAGGTCTCTGCCGTCGGCGTTCAGAATATATTTGCTGGGAATTGCGTCGATGCTTACAGGGTCGCCAAAGGAGGAAATCATATCCGTTGCTGCTATGTTTCCCTTATCATCAAAAGCGTTTGCAGTTACAGTTCCCCGCTTGAAAGAGAATGTCCATTCACAGTGAAGCTTATCGCCATGCTCAAAATCCACGCTCTGCTTTCCTAAAGAGCGGCCGTTATGTATAAGCTCGACGGTTCTGAGATTGGAATAGGTATAAACCGTTATTTCCTCGCCGATATTGAAATCCCAGCAGGGCAGAATATGCACAAAAGGCTCAGTCTCGGGCTTTGTCCAGAAAGCCTTGTACAGATAGTAGGATTCCTTTGGAAAGCCTGCTGTATCAACAATTCCGAAATAGGAGTTTTTGGTGCTGTAAGGCGTCGGCTCTCCGATATAGTCGAAGCCTGTCCAGACGAACTGTCCGCCGCAGTATTCCCTGTCACGATCCTCAATCAGCGCTTTTTCCTGATTTTTGCCCCAGCCAACAACGCTGTTGCCCATATCGGAGCACTGCATATCCTCGTGGGTAAGGATTGAAGCGTAGGCAGGAAGGTGGTAAATACCTCTTGAACGAACGGTAGAAGCGGTTTCGCTTCCGTATATGAACCAGTCGGGGTGCTTTTCGTGGTGCTCGTCATATAAATCCTCAGCGTAGTTGTAGCCCGCAAGCTTTACATAATCTGCAACCTTCTGTGCATTTTCCCACCTCATAAAGTTTGAAGCGATTGTGCATGGGGCGTTTTCACGGTAATCAAATTTTCTTACCGCTACGCAAATCATTTGTGCAACCTCAAGACCTCTTTCGCTCTTATGGGTGTCGAGGATTTCATTACCGATACTCCACATTATCACGCAAGGGTCGTTTCTGTCGCGGCAGACCCAGCTTTCAACGTCCTTTTCGTAGTCCTCGTCGAAAAACCGTGCATAGTCGTAATCCGTTTTCGGAATTTCCCACATATCAAAGCACTCGCTGTCAACCAGAATTCCCATTTCATTACAAAGGTCTATAAGCTCTCTTGCGGGCATATTGTGGGAGGTGCGCACAGCGTTTACACCGTAGCTTTTCAGTATTTTAAGCTGTCTTTTAAGTGCGTTTTTGTTCATTGCAGCGCCAAGTGCGCCTAAATCGTGGTGCATACAAACGCCCTTAAGCTTTGTGGGAATACCGTTGAGGAAAAAGCCCTTCTGCGGGTTAAATTCCGTTGTCCTGAAACCAAAGGTATTTTTAACAGAATCGCATACCTCACCATTTCTGACAACCTCAGTAAGCAGGCTGTACAGCTCAGGACTTTCGGTATTCCAGAGCTTTGGATTAATGGCGTAAAATCTTGCGCTGTAAATATCGCCGCTTTTCTTTGCAACTGCTTTTGCAAGTATTGTTCCGTTTTTATCGGTTACCGTATGCTTTACAGAACAGCCTTCACCGATAACCCTTGTATCAATTGTTACCAGCCACTTATCCCCCGTTTTTTTCGTAGAAATATATACTCCGTTTTCCGCAATATGACAGCTGTCTGTTCTCCTGAGGAAAACGCTGCGGATAATGCCTGCACCTGAATACCAGCGGGAATTGGGCGCTTCATAGCGCACACGGACAAATATCTCGTTTTCGCCCTGTTTTACAAAGGGAGTAATATCAAGACTGAAGCAGGAATATCCGTAATGCCTTCCGCCTGCCTCGCTGCCGTTTACATAAACCGTACTGTTCATATAAACGCCGTCAAAACGCAGATAAAAGACCTTATTATCCTTTAAATCATCAATAACAAATTTCTTTCTGTACCAGCCGTCTCCCGACTTGTACAGGTTTTCCGTATCGCCTATAAGCCAGTCGTGGGGCACTTCAACATCGTGCCAGTCAGCCTCCGAAACAGCGTCGGAAAGCTGCGAGCCATTGTCTTTCAGCATAAACTGCCAGTTGTCGTTAAAAAGTATTTCAGACATATAAAACTCCTTGTGGGTTTCCGTGAACAAGTTCAACTCTTGTAAAATCTGTGGGGTCGATTAGAATTACCGTTCTGTTGTTTTTCTGAGCGTATTTCACTGTTGACATAGTGCCGCCCTTAAGACCGTTGTAAACTGCAAGAATATACTGGGCGGTATCAACAAGAAAGCGGTTCCGAGCCATCATACAGCCCTCCTTATAGGGCTTATCGGAAACGTAGGTGACGCCCGAGCTGCCATCAAGAATACGCCTGTACAGCCTCTTGTCCTCCTCCTTCCAGCCATTGGTCTGATTGCTGCAAGGAATTATGCAGAACAAGTGAATATCGCTGTATTTTTTCTTGAGTTCAAGTACAATCTCCCCGCACATAAGGTCAATTCCCAGCGCCATTCCGCTCTGAAAATATCGCACTCCCTTGTTGTAGAGGTAAATTATCTCGTTTTTAAGAGCGTTATAAAGCCTTTCGTATTCCTCGGACTCCTTTTCCCACAAAAAGGGAAGCTTTGCGGGGCGGTAGCCTGTAAAGGAACATGTAAGGCTTAAATCGTCTTCTGATTTAATTTCCAAAGCTGTAAACACCGCCCTTTTCCGTTTCAAAGCTTACTATTTCTCTGTCTTTGGTGCAGGAAACTTCCTTTCCGCCGCAGGTTACAGCCGCAAGGTCGGTCTTGACTCTGCAAGTTCCTCCCTGCTTTGAAACAATCTCAATTTT
>JBJERK010000024.1:0-5706 GCA_051882255.1 Ruminiclostridium sp. | reverse complement strand
GAGTTTTTCAGCGCAAGCAGAAAATACTCGTTCTGTAAGGTTTCTATGTAGTTGTCAAGCCCTACGAAATTCCGCTTGAACTGGTTATCAATCAGCGAATAATACAGCACACGGATATAGGGAATTACGAAGAATATTGCTGTTCCGATAAGGCTCGGAAGCAGGCATAACTTGCATTTTGTGTTCCATTTAAGGTGTTTTTTTCTTTTCATCATTCGTTTAAGTACACTTTCAGTTTTCGGTCAGCTTCTGCAATAAAATCGTCCATCGATATTTCCCCCGCAAGATATTTATTGAAATCCTCCCAGTAAAGCTCGGACGGATAGGTAAAGTGTATTTTTGCATTGTCGCAAAGCTTTATCATCTGCCTTACCGTTTCGCTGTCGCTGTATTCGCCCTCGTTTTCTTTCAGAACAAAGGTATTCGGTTCTGTGAGCTGATACTGCGTAAGCTTCGCTATATAGTCAAGAGCGTCCTCTAAATGCTCCGAGTTTGGATTGACGCTTAAGAATATAACGTCAGGTATAAGCACATTCGGCTCTGAAATACAGGGTATTCCCGTCACCTTGAAATCGCGGTCGTAATTATCCATAACAGAATTGGAATGCAAACTCATAAGCTGTTCTTCGCTGTTTATCAGCGTTGAAGCAGTATAGCCGCCCTTCGCCTTGTTAAGCCGCTCCGAGTTTTTCAGCTTTTCTGCTGCCTCCCGAAATTCCGCCGTATCAAAGCTGTCCTGCTTTATCACATAGTCCGTCAGAATATCCGCAGTAAAGCCATACAGCATACACATTGTTTTGTCAAGTTCTTCCGAAGAAAGGCTGTCCATAAAATCAACAAAATCATTAAGCTTTATCCCGGAAAAATCGGTATCGCCATAGTTGCTGAAAATAAAATCTGCGTCCGTATAAAGGGGCAGTCCCCATATATCCCCGTTTTCGTTTGTAAAGGCTTCTTTTATTGCAGGAAGGCATTTATCAAGATAATCCGAAACCCCGGGGACTTCATTCAGCGGATAAAAGCTGCCCTGACTTTTTATAGCGTATGCAATATTATCTGCGGTACTGATATAGCACATATCATAGTCCCTGTCCTGTGACAGTATTTTAAGCGCCGCTTCCTCGTTTGAGGGCTGCATAACATTTATGGTATAGCCACAGCCGAAGGGTGTGGAACGGGAAAGCTGTGAGCAGATAAGCGACATCGGAGCATTGTATTTATAGTAGTCGGAAAATCTTATCCGCTCTATCACATATTCGCCTTTGTCGTTCTTTTCCATGGGCTGAAAATAGCAATAACCATTTGCCGCAAAGAGCCTGTCGCCGTTGACATTCAGTCCCGGAATAAGCTCCGTCATTGACATATTTTCCATATCGGAAGCGCAGAGCATATATTTATTCGCTGTTGTCATCATATTGAAGATAATATGTTCGCCGTCAACATCTGCAATACCGTCTATATTGTACCGTATGTTTCCGGCGTACATTTTTTCTGACAAATAGCCGTTTTTGTATTTTACGATATAATAGCCGTTATTATCGCAGGCGGCTATCAGCGCACCGCCGCCCTGTGCCGTGCAGACTGCCGTAGGAAAATCAACGGGCAGCTTCTCGCATTTTCCCTCAGATATACGAAAAACGCTGTATTTATTGTCATAGAAGTTCGGATAATCGCAGGTCGTATTCCCCTTTTCGCCGTCTTTACCGATTATAAAAAGCTCGTTTTCGCTTCCGCACATACTGTAGCCGAATTCCAGCGGAATATCAAATTCGCCATATACCTCATTCTCTCCGCCGCTTTGGTTTATTTTATAAACAGTAATATCCTGACGAAAGCTATAAATCCTTCTGCTCCGACGAGGTTTATACCACAGGCTTTACCGACGGCTTTAACCACGTCTATTTCATACAAAGCACGGCGGCGCACTTCAAATCCGGCTTTGAAAAGGGAAAGGTAAATATTGTAAACAATATCACGGACGACACCATAGATGTAATTTTCAAGGACTGCATTATCACTACAAGAATATGGTCGGACGGAGATTACATCTATCAGATAGGCGGCAGTCTTGATTACATTGATGACGCTGAGTTCAAGAATCTGTATGAGGTTTATCCCGAGGTGAATTATGAATATTAATAAGAGGATTATTGTTCTTATTTTTTGTGCAGTAATCCTTTGCTCCTGCAATAATACAGGCTATACAGAGATTTCGCAAAAAACGGAAGCCGCAGGGGATACAGCTCCCCCTTCGGTTTCATAACATAATACGGAGGTAGCTACATAATGAAAATAGTACTTATTCACGGACAAAACCACAAGGGCAGCTCTTACCATATCGGGCAGTTGATTGCCGGAAAAATAAGGGGAGAAAAGGAAGTAACCGAGTTTTTTCTTCCGAAGGATTTAAACCGGTTCTGCCTTGGCTGTTACAGCTGTATAAAGGACGAGAGCAAATGCCCCTTCTACTCCGAAAAAAGCAGGATAACCGAAGCAATTGAGCAGGCGGACTGCCTTATCTTTACAACTCCTACCTACTGTATGCGAGCCTCAGCGCCCATGAAATCCTTCCTCGACCTTACCTTTACCTACTGGATGATACATAAGCCGAGAGCCTCAATGTTCCGCAAAAAGGCGGTTATAGTATCGACCGCCGCAGGTGCGGGAGCAGGCTCGGCGATTAAGGATATTGCCGCTTCCCTTGAATACTGGGGAGTTCCCTATATAAAGAAGTACGGTATCAGCGTACAGGCTATGGGCTGGGAGGGGGTTTCGGAGAAGAAAAAGGCGAAAATCGAAAAAGCTGCCGATAAAATCGCAGCAAAGCTTTCCGATACCCGAAAGCCTCATGTGGGCATAAAAACAAAAGCAATTTTCCTTGCCATGCGTATGATGCAGAAGGGAAATATGGGTGCAGGAGAGGAAGAAAAGCAGTACTGGCAGGAGAAGGGCTGGCTTGACAACAAGCGCCCGTGGAAGGACTGATAATAATATTTCCCCAAAACTCTCTTTTTTCTCTCAAAAAGTATTGAAGCTTTCGCTGCAGCTTGCTGCGAGCCTTCTCTCGAAAGGCTTGCAGGGTCAAGGGGCAGCGCCCCTTGTCGCCCTCCGCAGAGGGCGAAATCTCCTTAACAGCGTGATTTTTCTATAAAAAGAACCGCCGCAGAATGTGCAAATCACATTCTGCGGCGGTTCTTTCTGTATATATAATCTTTTGTTCTCTGCGTTTTTCTGTTAATCTCTCTCCAGCGCCGAAATTCCCGACCTTACCATTTTCACAATGCCAAAGGGTTTTAAAAGCCCGATAAAGCTGTCAATCTTAGCAGGCTCTCCCGTAAGCTCCAGCATAATGCTGTCTGCGCCCACGTCAACGGGCTTTGCGCGGTAGAGATTTGCAATTTCAATAATCTTGTGCCTGTCCTCGGGGCATTTTCCCGCCCGTATAAGTATATGCTCGCGGCATACAGCGTCCTGCAATAAATTAACCTCTTTTACATCGTAAAGCTTGAAAAGCTGGTTTTTTATCTGTTCGATAGAGCGCAGGTCTGCCTCTACCACAATTGTCATACGGGAAATCTCGGGGGTTTCCGTTTCAGCCACGTTAAGGCTCTTTATGTTGAAGCAGCGCCTGCTGAAAAGCCCCGCAACCCTTATAAGCACGCCGTTGCTGTTGGCGGTTTTTACGGATAAAACATATTCCTGCATGCTCACACCTCCGTATCAATGCTTGTTATCGGGTTTTCAACGGGCTTTCCCGCAGGAATCATAGGAAGTACGTTTATATCCCTGTCAATCCTGCATTCGATAAGCACAGGCTCGCCCTTTCCGGTAACTGAAATCGCCTCTTTAAGAACAGGCTCAATATCCTCGGTTTTCTCGATAACAAGGCTCTTTATTCCGAATGCTTCCCCAAGCTTCATGTAGTCGATATGCCGTATATCAAGGGTAGTCTGGGAAAATCTTGCTCCGTAGAAAAGCCGCTGCCACTGCCTTACCATACCAAGCACGCTGTTGTTTACAACAAGCTCGATAATCGGGATTTTGTGTGCCGAAGCGGTAATAAGCTCATTTAAGTTCATGGCAAAGGAGCCGTCCCCCGCAATATTTACGACTGTCTTTTCGGGGCAGCCCGTCTTGGCTCCCAGCGCTGCGCCAAGTCCGAAGCCCATTGTGCCCAGACCTCCCGAGGAAATGAAGCTGCGGGGGTTTCTGTACTTATAGTACTGCGCCGCCCACATCTGGCTCTGTCCAACCTCGGTGCAGATAACCGCCTGTCCCTTCGTAAGCTCGTCCAGCTTTTCAATCACCATATCGGGGGTAACGGGAAGCTTTTCTGTTCCCTTTAGTGCAGGCTCCGCATACTCCGCCTGTGTTGTTTCCTTAATCCATTCCGGGTGATTTGCTTTCGTAAGCTTCTTGCAAAGTGCGGAAAGTACGGTCTTTACGTCCCCCGAAACAGTAAGATAAGGAGAAACATTCTTGCTGAACTCGGCGGGGTCTATGTCGATATGTATTATCTTTGCGTTTTTTCCGAAATGGGAGGTATCTCCCGTAACTCTGTCGGAAAAGCGTGTGCCGATTCCTATAAACAGGTCGCAGGCATTTAGGGTATGGGCTGCCCGTACCGTTCCGTGCATACCCAGCATACCGATATATCGCCTGTCCCTCTGGTCAAAAGCTCCCTGCCCCATAAGAGAGCAGGAAACAGGCGCGTCCGTAAGCTCCGCAAGCAATTTAAGCTCCGCTTCCGCCTCGGAAGCAATAACTCCGCCGCCTGCATAGATATAGGGGCGCTCAGCCTCCGAAATAAGCCTTGCCGCTTCCTCAATTTCCTTTTCGTCCGGCTCGGCAGGGCAGGGCATAACCGGCTTTTTCGGCTCAAAATCCGCAATAGCCGCAGTAATGTCCTTCGGAATATCCACAAGCACCGGTCCTTTTCTGCCGCTTCCTGCAATCTTAAAGGCAAGCCGCAGAGTATCCGCCAGCTCTTCAACGGATTTTACAATAAAGTTGTGCTTTGTTACCGGCATTGTAATTCCCGTTATGTCAACCTCCTGAAAGCTGTCCAGTCCAAGCAGGGAGCAGGAAACGTTTCCCGTTATCGCCACAAGCGGAACGCTGTCCATATATGCGGTTGCAATACCCGTAATAAGGTTTGTAGCGCCGGGACCCGAGGTTGCAATAACAACACCCGTTCTTCCCGTAGCTCTTGCGTAGCCGTCTGCGGCGTGGCAGGCGCCCTGTTCGTGGGAGGTGATTATGTGGTGAATTTTATTGCTGTATTTGTAAAGGCTGTCGTATATATTGAGTACAGCCCCGCCTGGGTAGCCGAAAACGGTATCGGCGCCCTGCTCAATAAGACATTCGCAGACAATATCCGCTCCGTTTAACCTCATTCTTCCGTTCCTTTCTCCGCCTGCGCCACAACCTCGATTTCAACTAAAGCGCCCTTGGGCAGGGAAAGACCGCCGACGCAGGAGCGTGCAGGCTTGCCCGTAAAGTATTCGCCGTAAACCTTATTGAACTCTGCAAAGTCCCCGATGTCCTTCAAGAAGCAGGTAGTCTTGACCGCCATTGTTATGTCTGTTCCCGCCGCTTCAAGAACTGCACATAAATTCTCGCAGACTCTCTTTGTCTGTTCTGCAATTGTGCCGCCCTCGAACTCGTTGGTTTCGGGGTTAATTGCAATCTGCCCCGAGGTATAAA
>JBJERK010000023.1:0-5784 GCA_051882255.1 Ruminiclostridium sp. | reverse complement strand
GAGGAAAGCAGCTTTTGCTGAAAGTCACTGCGCTAAGCGTGGGAAGACCTTTCCGAGCGTTGATGCATAAGCCGGGAGACCTGCCTGTAATTTGTACAGAATTTATTTCAATGCCACGAGTAAAATTGGCAGTACGTTTACTTATACACGGCTTAGCTATGCCTTTTTGGTAGCTTCGGCGTTTATTTGCCTTGTATCAGTATAACTATGCGCTTTTACTTTTTCGGTAAAGGCGCTTTTTTGTTGCAAAAATTGAAAGGAACGCTATGACTGACGGAAAATACACCATAGAACTTACACTTTCGGGAGGAACGGGAAAGGCGCATATCGAATCTCCTGCCTCTCTTGAAATCAAAGACGGAGTAATGACAGCCAGACTTGTCTGGAGCAGCAGCAATTACGATTATATGAAAATCGGCGACGCGGAATATTATCCTTTAAGCGGCGAAAAAACTTCGACCTTTCTTGTTGATGTTCCTGCTCTTGACGATGAAATACCTGTGCTTGCGGAAACGGTTGCTATGAGTAAGCCACACCTTATCGAATATACTTTATACTTTGATTCCGCAACAATAAAAGAGGCGAATCCATTTCCTCTCTGGGCAGTATTTGCAGGTGCGGCACTTGCTTTAGGAGCGTTGGCCACTGTAATTATTATCAGGAAAGGCAGGAAAAATGAAACCGATTAAAATGCTGATTATTGCTGTATTTACGGCGGTTATAATTGTTTTTTCCTCCTGTTCTGGCAGTAGTGCTGAGTCGGAAAAGCCTGTTGAAATTGCGGGTCTTACTTTTTCGGAGAGCGTTCCCCTTGCTTATGCGGAGCAGTTTACAATAGACCGTTACGAAGGCGGGTATTCCCTCATCAGAACCATGAAGGGGGAGCGTTATCTTCTTGTGCCGAGAGAAAAGGAAGCGCCTGCGGGGCTTTCAGAAGAGATAACCGTAATACAAAAACCGATAGATAACATTTATCTTGTGGCGGCTACCGCTATGGGGCATTTTGCGGAGCTTGGACAGGGAGAAGCGGTTAAGTTTTCGGGGAAAAAAGCGGAGGACTGGTATATTGATTATGCCCGTAACGCTGTTGAGAACAGTACAATGAAATATGCGGGAAAATATCGTGAACCCGATTATGAAATGCTTATGGAAAACGGATGCAGACTTTCTATTCAGTCAACTATGATTGAACATTCTCCCGAAGTGAAGGAAAAGCTGAATGAGCTGGGAATCCCAGTATTTATCGACTATTCAAGCTATGAAAGTCATCCATTGGGCAGAAGTGAATGGATAAAGCTTTACGGCGAAATGACCGATACCTCCGACCTTGCGGAAAAGCTATTCAATGAGCAGGTTGAGGAGCTTCAGAGCATATCCGAAACCGCCACGGGAAAAACTGTTGCCTTTTTCTACATTAACACTGCAGGTCAGGCTGTAACACGAAAACCTGGAGATTATATTTCTAAAATGATTGAGCTTGCAGGCGGCAAAAATGCCTTTATAAGCCTGGGAGACGACAGCTCTGCTTCTTCCGTTACAATGGAGTGGGAACAGTTCTATACTCTTGCAAAGAATGCCGATTATATAATATACAACAGCACAATTGACGGTGAAATATCTACCATTGACGAGCTGGTTTCAAAAGATAAGCTCCTTTCGGAATTCAAGGCTGTCAAAAACGGAAACGTGTGGTGCACAAAGGCAGCTTTGTATCAGGAGTCGGGAAAGCTGGGCACGGTTATTTCAGACCTTAATTCAATTTTTACAGACAGTTATGAAACTGAACCGCCCCTTTTCCTTTTTAAGCTGAACGAGGGTGAAAATAGTGACTAAAAGAAGAAATATAACTATATTCATCCTGCTTGCGATAATGGTAATTGCCGTTCTTTTCGCCAATATTCTTATCGGAAGCGCAGATATTTCAATTAAGGAAATTGCAGAAATCTTAACGGGAGTACGAAATACAGCTTCGGATATACTGCTTAAAATCCGTATTCCGAGAGCGCTTGCGGCACTTCTTCTCGGCGGAGCTCTTTCTCTTTCGGGCTATCTTCTCCAGACCTTTTTCAATAACCCTATTGCAGGGCCCTTCGTCCTCGGCGTTTCTTCGGGAGCAAAACTCATTGTTGCAATTACAATGATATACTCGGCAGGTCTTGTGGGTGCGTTAAGCTCGGCAGTATTGATTTTATCCGCTTTTATCGGTTCTCTTCTTTCTCTTGGCTTTGTTCTTCTTATATCCCGAAAGGTTAAGCAGATGTCTATGCTTGTGGTCTGCGGAGTTATGATAGGCTATATCTGCTCTGCGGTTACGGATTTTCTTGTAACCTTTGCCGACGATTCCGATATAATCAACCTTCACGGCTGGTCGGTAGGTACGTTTTCGGGAACAAGTATGGATAACGTAAAGATTATCTTTGTTTTCGTCATGCTTGGCACAATAGGCTCTTTTCTTATATCGAAGCCTGTCGGGGCATATATGCTGGGGGAAAGCTATGCTAAAAACATGGGGGTAAATATAAAGCTTCTGCGGCTGCTTCTTATCGTTCTTTCAGGGCTTCTGTCCGCCTCGGTAACAGCCTTCGCAGGCCCCGTTTCCTTTGTGGGAATCGCAGTTCCCCATATTATACGAGTGATGTTCAAGACCTCTAAGCCTCTTGTTATGATACCTGCCTGTTTTCTCGGGGGCAGTATCTTCTGTATGGTCTGCGATATGATAGCGAGAACAGTTTTTGCACCAACAGAGCTTAGTATAAGCACTGTTACGGCGGTTTTCGGCGCTCCCGTAGTAATAATCATAATGGTAAAAAGAAGGCGGGGAGAAATATGACAGACGATATTCTTATTTCTTCCGAAGAGCTTTCTGTGGGCTACGGCAGAAAAATTATAGTAAATGGTGTGGATTTTGAAGTAAGACAGGGAGAAATCCTGACCCTGATAGGTCCTAACGGAACAGGCAAATCAACGCTGCTGAAAACTCTTGCGGGCTATCTTGAAGCTATCAGCGGTACAGTTGTTATAGAGGGAAAAAACGCTTCCGGTATTTCAGACAGGGAGTTGGCAAAAAAGCTATCCGTACTGCTTACTGAGCGTATCCGCCCTGAGCTTATGACCTGCCGTGAGGTGGTTGAATCGGGACGTTATCCATATACTGGCAGCCTCGGAATATTGTCAGAAAACGACAGAAATGCGGTAAACGCCGCTATTGAGGCTGTTTCAATGGCTGAAATAGCTGATACTTACTTTAACTCGGTAAGTGATGGTCAGCGCCAGCGTGTTATGCTTGCAAGGGCAATCTGTCAGGAGCCTCGGATACTGATTCTTGATGAACCCACCTCTTATCTTGACATACATCACAAGATGGTGTTTTTTGAAATACTCGGAAAGCTTGCAAAGGAGAAAAAAATCGCTGTAATTCTCTCAATGCACGAGCCGGATTTTGCCCGGATAATCTCGGACTATGTGCTTTGCATAAAGGACGGAAAAATCTGCCTTTCGGGGACTTCCGACCGCATTTTTACAGCAGAAAATATGATGAAGCTATACGATATTCCGGAGAAGCTTTATCGCAAATATTTCGGATAAATACGCAAAGGGCGTGTTTAATAAAAAGGTTGTGGAATTATACCACAGGAAAGGACGAAAACAAAATGAAAACAAGCAGAAAAGCAATTATTATGGCGGGACTTATGAGCGCAGCTATGCTTCTCGGAGGCTGCCAGGCGGAGAAAAAGGACCCTGTTATCCTTGCTGTAAGCTTCGGTACAAGTTATGACGATAACAGAGAGGCTACTATCGGCGCAGTTGAAAATGCCATAAAGACGGCAAACCCCGATTATGAGGTAAGACGTGCCTTTACAAGTCAGATTGTAATAGACGTTGTTAAGGAGCGGGGAACAGCGGTTATTGACAACGTTGAGGAAGCCTTTGACAAGCTTGTACAGGACGGGGTAAAAAAGCTGGTTGTACAGCCTACTCACGTTATAAGCGGCTATGAATACGATGACCTCGTTTCAGCAGTTGAGCAGTATAAGGGCAAGTTTGAATCAGTTTCGGTGGGCGCTCCACTTCTCTCGTCAGACGCGGATTATACGGCGGTTGCAGATATTATCGTTGAAGATACTGCGGCTTTCAATACCGACGGAACAGCAATCGTATTTATGGGACATGGAACAGAGCATGCTGCCAACGCTTCCTACGGCAAGCTTCAGGAAACCTTAAAGGCAAAGGGCGCAAATAACTACTTTATAGGAACGGTTGAGGGCAGTCCTACACTTGAGGACGTTGTTGCCGCTGTCAAGGCTGGCGGTTATAAGAAGGTTGTTCTTCAGCCCCTTATGGTAGTTGCAGGCGACCATGCAAACAATGATATGGCAGGCGATGAAGAGGACAGCTGGAAGAGCACCTTTGAAGCAGAGGGATTAGAGGTTGAATGCTCCTTAAAGGGACTTGGCTCTATTAAAGCAATCCAGGACATTTATGTTGCTCACACTGCCGAAGCTGTAAAGGGACTTAAGTAATGTTTACGAAAAAGCTTTTTAAGAAATTATTTTTCTCTTTTTTTGCAGTATTATTAACCCTCTGCTTATGCTCCTGCGGCGGAAATAGCGGCGCTGTTTATGCCGACAAGCTCAACGAGGGAACATACAGTATTGAGGTTGAATCAAGCTCCTCTATGTTCAGGATTATCGACTGCAGGCTTACTGTTTCAGACGGAAAAATGACTGCTGTAATGACATTGAGCGGAAAAGGCTATGAAAAGATTTTCCCGGGTACAATTTCTGAGGCAGAAGCCGCCGATGATGACAGTTGTTCATATTTTGCAGTAAACGAGGCTGAGCAATATACATATCAGATGCCGGTAGAAGCGCTTGATACGGAAATCCCCTGCGCTGCATTCAGCAAAAAGAAGCAGCAGTGGTACGACCGAATGCTTGTATTTAAGTCTGCGTCTCTGCCGGAAACTGCGTTCAGAACCGATACTATGCCCATAATAATAACCGGTGCGGTTATCGCTGTAGTTATAACGGCAGCTGTAATAATTGCAGTTAAGCTGAAAAGGAAAGGTAAGGAAGAATAATGGGCTGTCTGCATATTTATTGCGGTGACGGAAAAGGAAAAACTACCGCCTCTCTGGGACTTGCTCTAAGGGCGGCAGGAGCTGGAATGACTGTCTGCTTTACGCAGTTTATGAAGGGCAGAGAAACCTCGGAGCTTATTTCTCTTGAAAAAATTCCCGAAATAGAGGTTTTCCGCTGTGACAGAGATTATGGCTTTTACAACAAAATGAGCGATAAGGATAAATCGGATATTACCGACTGTCACAACGAGCTGCTGCGAACTGCCTTTAAAGGCGGCTATAATCTTATAATTCTGGACGAATTCAATTCCGCTTTCGTCTACGGTCTTATGGATAAGGCGCTGGCGGCAGGATTGATACTAAACGGAATAAATAGCAGCGAAATTGTGCTTACAGGGCGAAACCCCGCTGATATTTTTGTTGAAGCGGCAGACTATATCAGCGAGATAAACTGCATTAAGCACCCTTACAGCAAAGGTATTCCTGCAAGAAGGGGGATAGAATATTGAAGCCTGAATATGTTCTCCCGGAGGATATTGAAAAGCGGAGCTTTGAAATAATTGAAGAGGAGCTTGGCGAAAATAAAATACCCGAAGATATAAAGCCGATAGTAATGCGGGTAATTCACACAACGGCGGATTTTGATTATTACAATAATCTTTGCTTTTCGGAAAATGCAGTAAGCGCTGCTCTTGAAACCATTA
>JBJERK010000022.1:0-5784 GCA_051882255.1 Ruminiclostridium sp. | reverse complement strand
GACTGCCCCGCGAAAACCATGAATACTTTTCCTTGGTAGGTGGGCTTATTACGCTATCCTTAGCGGCGGAATTGGTGCTGCTGCATATTGCTGTTAAGAAGCAAGCCGGGTAAATTCATATTACATAAGTAAAACCCGCAGGAAAACCTGCGGGTTTCGTTATTATCCGGATAATCAGAGCAGCGAGCGGTAAAGCGCTGCAATTTCCTCAACTGTGGGATCCTTGGGGTTACCGGGACGGCAAGCGTCGTCGTAAGCGGACTGTGCAAGGAAAGGAATATCCTCTTCCTTTACGATTTCCTTTAAGTCTGCGGGGATACCAACATCAGCGGAGAGCTTCTTAACTGCGTCGACAGCAGCCTTTCTGTACTCCTCCTGAGTCATATTTTCCGTACCCTCTACGCCCATAGCCTTAGCAATATCACGGTACTTTTCGCCTGTCATGGGAGCGTTGTACTCCATAACGGTAGGAAGGATTATTGCGTTTGCAACACCGTGAGGCGTGTCGTAAAGCGCACCGAGAGGGTGAGCCATGGAGTGAACGATACCAAGACCTACGTTGGAGAAGCCCATGCCTGCGATGTACTGACCGAGAGCCATTCCTTCCCTGCCCTCGGGTGTATTTTCAACCGCACCTCTCAGCGAAGCGGCGATAATCTCGATAGCCTTTAAGTGGAACATATCGGAAAGCTCCCATGCGCCCTTTGTTATGTAGCCCTCGATAGCGTGGGTAAGAGCGTCCATACCTGTTGCTGCGGTAAGACCTTTCGGCATTGTGGACATCATATCCGGGTCAACTACTGCCACAATCGGAATATCGTGAGGGTCTACGCATACCATCTTTCTGTCCTTTTCAACGTCGGTAATAACGTAGTTGATAGTAACCTCGGCAGCCGTACCTGCTGTTGTGGGAACTGCAATAATCGGAACGCAGGGGTTCTTTGTGGGAGCAACTCCCTCAAGGCTTCTAACGTCTGCAAATTCGGGGTTTGTGATGATAATTCCTACTGCCTTTGCAGTATCCATAGAGGAGCCGCCGCCGATTGCAACTATATAGTCAGCGCCGCTCTTCTTGAAAGCTTCAACGCCGTGCTGAACGTTCTCAATTGTGGGGTTGGGCTTTATGTCGGAGAAAATCTCGTAGGGAAGCTTAGCCCCGTCAAGAATATCCGTTACCTTCTTAGTAACGCCGAACTTTATAAGGTCGGGGTCGGAGCAGACAAAAGCCTTCTTAAAGCCTCTGTTTACAGCCTCGGCAGCAATATTTGCGATAGCGCCTGCGCCGTGGTAGGAGGTTTCGTTGAGAATAAAACGGTTAGCCATAGTATTTTACCATTCCTTTCTTTTTGAGCAGTCACCGACTGCAATAGTTACTTCATCTTATGTATAAGCTGCTCTGCGTTTGCAAGCAGTTCACGGAGATTTTCAACAATATCCGCATTCTTTGCAATTTCCGTATCAATGCTCTTAAGCTCGGTATTGATGTTGGTTATAACCTTCTTGATGTCCCCTAAGGTCTGCTCAACCTCGCCTGCCTGACGGGTGTTGGTGTCTGCAAGGGAGCGTACCTCCTGGGCTATTACGTTGAAGCCTGCGCCTGCTGCACCTGCTCTCTTAGCCTCAATTGAAGCGTTGAAGCTTATGAGGGTAAGCTGTGTGGAGGCGTTTTCAATAGCCTTTACAATTCCGTCTGTGCTGATAACAGCCTTTTCGGACTTGTCAGCGGAGTCCTTAATCTTGCTGAAATTGTCCTTTAAGCCATGAATACTTCTTGAAACCTCGGTTATCTTAGCGTCGATTTCAGCCTGATTTTTATTGATTTCAGTAAGGATAGCTGCGTTTTCAGCTTCCTTTGCCCCGGAAAGAGCGTGCTGATAGCCGATTCTCGAAAGGGCGTTTGCCATCTGGTAAAGGAGATTTGCGGCAGCGTCAACCTGCTTCTTGGGAACGATTTTAATTTTTCTTAGTGCAGTTATGTACTCCTCCGGGTCTACGCCGATTTCAACCGCAATTTTACGGAACTTCTCCTCGTCCGGCTCTTCGGTAAGAACCTGTCCGCCGATAAGGGAGCCGATATGTTTACCGTTAACCAGAATAGGCGCAGCAAAGTCAACCAGTCCCGCATGGCAGTAGTAAACCGAAGGTCTGCCCGTTCTGTTAGCCTCAGCACCGCCGTCAAGGTCGCACTTGTTGCAGCGTTCACAGCCCACAGGGGATTTTCTCGTATAGTTCATGCAGAAATCGGTAGGATTGCTGAGCCTTGTAACAGGTCCCGTAGAGTCGGTAGCAAGAGCAGCCATTCCCGTAGCGTCGGCAAAGGCGTCCTGTAAAGATTGAAGCGTATCTCGGTCGATTACGTCCAGCAGAGTTATATTGTCAAGATTCAAAACCTGCACCTCCTTGTATTGTTATGGCAAATTCAGGTTGGGCAGAATTGCCATATATACAATTATACTATACTTTTTAAAATAAATCAAGTATTTTTTGTAAATTTTTCATATCTTGTCAGTTCAGCGTGCATATTGTGAAAATTCAATGAATTTCGCTCCTTCCCCTTGACAATTATGCCAAAAGGAGCTATAATAAAATTGCTAACAAAGATAGCTATTTTTATTAGGAGAATTTGTATGGACTACTATTCACTTGCTGAGGAGCTTATCGGACTGCGCAGCAGCAGACCACGGATTGACTATGAGAGAAGGCTTTCAAAGGCGGTAAAAGGCGAAATATTCGTGCTGAACTACCTCAAAAACCACAATAACCTTGCTCACCCGAAGGAGCTGAGCGACGAAATGCTTGTGAGTACTGCAAGGACAGCTGTTATACTTAACCGCCTTGAACAGGAGGGGCTTATCTCCCGTGCCCAGGACTCCGCCGACAACAGGCAGATTATAGTGCGGCTAAGCGAAAAGGGGCTTTCCCTGCTTGAAAAACACCGCCGTGAGGTTATAAAGTATATGGAGAAAATCCTTGAAAGGCTCGGCGAGGAGGACGCAAGAGAATATCTGCGGCTTCAGCATAAGCTTATAAATATATTATCGGAAAAGTAAACCGGAAAAGCAAGGACTTGCGGCAGCAAGCAGCCGCCTTTCTTTCCGGTAAGTACAAAAGGCGGAAGAAAGCATACTGCACATAAGGCAGATAACTCAATACAATAATTGCTGACATTATCAGCAATCGGAAAGGACGGAACACTATGACAGAAAATGCAACAGGTAAAAAGCTCAGGGTTCTTCGTGAATACGCAGGCTACACACCCGAAAAGCTGGGGAAGTTCATAAACGCCAGCGCCGAAGAGATTTCTGCCTGGGAAAAGGGCGAGAGCCAGCCATCACTTGAACAGTGGGTTATGCTTTGCAGGCTGTACTGCGTTTCGCCAAACGAGATGTTTTCACATATCAATGCAGACGAGCTTGTGAACGAGCAGGTGCTTGAGGAATTTCACGGAGAGGCCTCCATGAATCGGCTTCTGCGGCTCTGCCAGTACACTTAAGCGGGAAAGGAGAAGGCTATGAACGTGAACGAAAACAAGAACGAAAGCGCCCTCGTTCCGGACAGCGCCCGCAGCTTATCGCTGCTGCCCCGGAACAGGATAAATTTACAGAAGCTTTTCAGCAAGGTTTCAGCGGCGGATTATGCGGTGATGTGGTTTCTTTCCACTGAAATAAACGAGGCGGAGGAAAACCGCAGATATTATTTAAAGCAGATTGCCGAGGCTTCGGGGCTTCCTATGCATTTCGTGTCTCAGATGGCGGGAAAATTACAGGACAAGGGGCTTGCGGTCTGGACTCACGACGGGCTGGGAAAAGACGGCACTTACATTATGATTACTCCCGAAGGAATGAGGGCGCTTAAGGAGCAGAGCGACATTCTCTCGGATTTCAGATACGCCGTTGTCAGCAAGTTCGGCAAGGAGCGGTTTAAAAAGCTTATTTCCGAAATGTCTGCCCTTGACGAGATTATGAACGGAGAGATTGAGAAGGCTGTTGACAGCGAATAACAAAATAGCGCCGCTTTGCGATTTTTAATCGCAAAGCGGCGCTGTTTTATATCTCGTCGCTGTCCAGAATTACCGTAAAGGGGCCGTCGTTAAGAAGCTCCACCTTCATATCCGCACCGAAAACACCCTTTTCAACGTGAAAGCTTTTTGAACATTCGGATATGATATACTCGTAAAGCTCGTTGGCTGAAACAGGGTCGCCTGCGTTTATGAATGAGGGGCGGTTTCCCTTGCGGCAGTCGGCATAGAGGGTGAACTGTGATATAAGCAGGAGAGCGCCGCCCACATCGGTAAGGGAAAGGTTTGTTTTCCCGTTCTCGTCCTCGAAAATTCTGAGTCCAAGCATTTTCTTTATGAGCCTGTCCGCTTCCGCTTTTGTATCGGTTTTTGAAACCCCGATAAGCACCATAAAGCCCTTGTCAATCCTGCCCTTAACCTCCCCATCAACAGTTACCGAGGCGTGGGTTACACGCTGAATTACAAATCTCATCTCAGTCCTCCCCGTAGGGTATTTCGCTTAAGCCGAGGGCGCTGTCAACCGGGAGAGAAAAGATAATACCCTTACCCTGAGTATTGATTCCCGAGGCTTCTGCGATTGCCTTCATAACCTTATTTTTCTCCTCACGGCGCACAACGATGAGGATTATGTCCTTTTCGGGCTGGATTGAAATTCCGAGGAATTTCTGCGCCTCCTCGCCGCCCATTCCGAGAGCGTGGATAAGCGTTCCGCCTCTTGCGCCTGCGCTGTTTGCCGCCGCTTTAACCTCTGCGAAGCAGCCCTTTGTTATTATGGTAACTATAAGCTCGTGTTCGTGCCTGTTCTCCTTGTTCTCCTGCATTTTCTGCTCACTCTCCTTTGAAACAGCGGGGCTTTCCTCCTTGCCTGCAATTCCTGCAAGAAAGGCTGTGGCGCTTGTTACGGGGACGGAAAAGATAATTCCCTTCCCCGGCTTGCTTAAATTCATTTTCTCCTCTGCGGCGGTAAAAATCCTGTCCGCTTTACTTTTTGTGAGCAGGCAGATTGTAACGCTTTTCTTGTTCTCCCCGAAGCCTAAGTATTCAAGCACCGAGGAGTCCGCCGCTCCGTGTCCGTGGGTGGAAAAGGCTACGGGAACCTTTTCTTCCGAGTATATTTTTTCTATGACAGGTCCGCTGCTGTAATCAACTATTGTAAAAACCGCCACCATCTGTACGCTCATAGCCTTACCTCCTCATCGTATATGTCAAATTCCACAATCTCGTCGGAAAGCAGTACTGCGGGAGCAGCTTTTCCTGCCGCCTTTGCGCCCTTAAGCCTGCTGATAAGTCCTAAAAGCTGTATTGTAACAAGAGGCGTCATAGCCACAAGTGCAACCAGACCGAAAGCGTCAGTAAGTATATCCCCGCCTAAAGCCTGACAAGCGCCGATTGCAAGGGGAAGCAGGAAGGTTGCAGTCATAGGACCTGAGGCAACTCCGCCTGAGTCAAAGGCTATTGCGGTAAAAATAGGCGGAACGAAAAAGGTCATAATAAGTGAGAAAAGGTAGCCGGGGATTATTATGTACCAGATTGAAATTCCCGTTATTACACGAAGCATTGAGAGTGCGGCGGAAACCGCAACTCCAACCGCAAGGGCAATTCCCATTGATTTTCCCTTTACTGCGCCCTGGGTTACCTCCTCAACCTGCTGTTTCAGGACGTGCACCGCAGGCTCGGCGGCAACTATAAACCAGCCGATTACAGCACAGACGGGTATCAGAAGCCAGCAAAGCTCACCCGAAGCAAGCTCACTGCCAATAAAGGAG
>JBJERK010000021.1:0-5792 GCA_051882255.1 Ruminiclostridium sp. | reverse complement strand
CATTTCTGATGTATTCGAGAATACCAATGCCCAATGTGGAATGGAAAGAGGAAAACAGACGGTACGCCCTCTGTTTTTTTCCCCTCGTGGGCGTTGTTATCGGCGGCTTGTTCCTGCTGTGGCGGTATGTCTGCGGTTTGTTTGATTTTGGTGCAGTCCTGACAGGCGCAGTATCCGTGCTGATTCCCATAATTGTTACAGGCGGAATACACATTGACGGCTTCTGCGACGTTATCGACGCAAAAGCTTCTTATGCGGACAAGGCGAAAAGGCTTGAAATAATGTCCGACCCCCACATCGGCTCCTTTGCCGCAATTTATCTTGGGGCATATCTTCTGCTCCAGACCGCAGTTTTCAGCGAGATAAAAAGCCTTGAAGCAGCGGCGGTAATTGCGCTTGGTTTTGTGCTGTCAAGGTCGCTCAGCGGCATAGCTGCGGTGTGCTTTAAAAGTGCGAAAAGCGGAGGCGCTTTGCAGAGCTTTGTGCGTCCTGCACACAAAAAAATAACTCTTGCCGTGCTGACTTTGTTGGCGATAATTGTCTGCGCTTCAATGGCTTTATTAAGCCCTTTTTCGGGCATTCCTGCGGCATTCGCAGCCTTGCTTTGCCTTTTATATTACCGACATTCAGCATACAGGAATTTCGGCGGAATTACAGGAGATACAGCGGGCTGGTTCTTGCAGCTTACAGAGCTTGCGATACCGATTTTTGCTCTTGCAGGAGAAAAAATAGCGGAGGTATTTGTGGTATGATTTTAGTAACAGGCGGCGCTTTTCAGGGCAAAACTGATTTTGTAAAATCCAATTTTCTGTACAGTATGATTGACGGGGAAAACTGCGATTTTAACAGCGTCTTTTTCGCTGAATGTGTAAATAATTATCATTTGCTTGTAAAAAGGCTGATTGAGCAGGGGGAAAATCCGATTGCTTTTACCCAAAAGCTTTGCAGGGAAAATCCTCGCATAATTGTGATAATGAACGAGATAGGCGGTGGCATTGTTCCGATTGAAAAAGAGGACAGAATATGGCGTGAGCAGACGGGCAGAGCGGGCTGTGTCATAGCGGCTTTTTCGGACATAGTTGTGCGGCTTTGCTGCGGAATACCAACGGTAATTAAGGGGGAGCTGGGTTGAGAATTATCTTTATAAGGCACGGAAAAACAGCGGGAAACTGTGGAAAAAGATATATCGGAAAAACAGACGAGCCTCTTTCTCCCGAGGGCATAAAAGAACTTTCAGAGAAAAATTATCCCGAAGCTGAGATTGTAATATCAAGCAGAATGAAGCGCTGCATTGAAACTGCAAAGCTTATTTATCCAAGGCAAAAGCATATTGTGATAAACGGGCTTGAGGAATGTGATTTCGGGGATTTCGAGGGCAAGAACTACAAGGAATTAAGCGAAAATCCTGACTATAAAAGCTGGGTTGAAAGCGGCGGAATACTGCCATTTCCAAAGGGCGAAAGTCCCGCAGATTTTAAGAAAAGATGTATTGCCGCATTCAATAAAGCCACCCAAAAATACAAGGATAAAAGAGTGATTTCCTTTGTTGTTCACGGCGGAACAATTATGGCTGTGCTTGAAAAATATGCCCTGCCGAAAAAGGATTATTTCGATTATGGAGTAGAAAACGGCGGCGGATATATAACCGAATTTGACGGCGAAATAATCAGAATTACGGAGAAAATATGAGTTTTGTAATAGCTGTTCTGCCCCTAATAATCGGCTTTATTCTTGACTGCATTTTCGGTGACCCATACTGCCTGCCACATCCGATAAGGCTTATCGGAAAGCTTATTTCGGGGCTTGAAAAATATGTCAGAAGGCGGTTTAAAAACCTGCGTTCCGGCGGGATTTTTCTTGCCCTGATTGTGCTTGTTCTGTCAACGCTAATTCCGCTTGCAATGCTGTTTTTATCCTACAAGCTGAGCATAATTTTCGGGATAATTGTTGAGAGCGTTTTCTGCTATTATCTTGTGGCGGCGAAATGTCTGCGTGACGAAAGTATGAAGGTGTATTCTGCAATCGCTGAGAATGACACGGAGCGGGCGAGAGCGGCGGTTTCAATGATTGTTGGGCGTGACACAGCGGTACTTGACGAAAGCGGAATTATCCGAGCGGCGGTTGAAACCGTGGCGGAAAACACCTCGGACGGGGTAACTGCACCGATTATGTATATGGCGCTTGGCGGCGGTGCGCTGGGCTTTTTCTACAAGGCGGCAAACACTATGGATTCTATGATTGGATACAAAAACGAGAAGTACGCCGACCTTGGACGATTTGCCTCAAGGCTCGATGATGTGCTGAATTATCTGCCCTCACGCATTACGGCGGTTATTATGATTTTTTCTGCATACATTCTCGGTTTCAACGGCAGAAATGCCCTAAAAATATGGAAGCGGGACCGCAGAAAACACGCAAGTCCAAACTCTGCTCAGACGGAATCGGTGTGTGCAGGAGCGCTGGATATACGGCTTGCAGGTGACGCTTACTACTTTGGCGAGCTGCACAAAAAGGAGTATATCGGCGACAACAACCGACCCGTTGAAAACGAGGATATACGCCGTGCAAACCGCCTTATGTACTGCACTTCGGTGATTTTTCTGCTGATTTTTGCGGTGCTTAGAGCTATTATTTTCGGAGGTTTTTATGGCAGTATCTGAACACGGCGGGGATATTTATACCCGCAAAATTGAATACGATTTTTCTGCAAACTTGAACCCTCTCGGAATGCCAGAAGGCGTTAAAAATGCGCTGAAAAATTCGGTGGGCGATTGGGAAAGCTATCCCGACCCTTTGTGCAGAAAGCTTGTTTCGGCGCTTTCCGATTTTGAAAAAATCCCGTCTGGAAATATAGTCTGCGGAAACGGAGCGGCTGACCTGATTTACAGAATTGCTGCAGCTTTCAAGCCGAAAAAAGCAGTAATTGCAGCACCCACATTCAGCGAATATGAAAAGGCTCTGCGGCAGAGCGGAAGCAGCGTTATAAAGCATTATCTTTCGGAAGAAAATGAATTTCTGATTGACGACAGCATTTTAAAAATCCTCGACAGCAGTATTGATATGCTTTTTCTTTGCAGTCCCAACAATCCCACCGGCAGGACTGTAAGCCCCGATTTGTTAAAGCGAATCTGCGAAAAATGTCGTGCCGAAAATATAATTTTCGTCTGCGACGAGTGCTTTATGCCCTTTGTTTCTGATGCGGAAAACAGAAGCGTCCGCAATTTTCTGAATGAAAATGTAATAATTCTGAAAGCCTTTACTAAAATTTTCGCTATGGCGGGAATAAGGCTTGGCTACGCTGTTTTTGGCAGTAAGCAGCTTGCGGGAATCCTGCGAGAAATAGGTCAGTTCTGGAGCGTTTCGACTCCTGCTCAGATAGCGGGAGAAGCAGCATTAAAGGAAAAAGAGTATCTGCAAAAAACGGCGGAGCTTGTGGGGAGAGAACGCAATTTTCTTACGTCAGAGCTGCAAAAAGCCGGCTTTATTGTGTATCCATCCGAAGCAAATTTTCTTTTTTTTCGCTGTGATTCGCCCCTTGACGAACTGCTCATAAAGGAAAAAATCGCAATACGAAATTGCGGCAATTTTGAGGGGCTGAACGAGAATTATTTTCGTATTGCGGTACGAAATCACGAGGAAAATCTGGCGCTTATTTCGGCGGTAAGGAGGGTTTTGGGTGGCTAAAGCGATTATGATACAGGGCACAATGTCGAACGTGGGAAAAAGCTTTCTGACGGCGGCGTTGTGTCGGATTTTCAGGCAGGACGGCTATTCGGCAGCGCCCTTCAAATCCCAGAATATGGCGCTTAATTCCTACATAACCTCACAGGGGCTGGAAATGGGAAGGGCGCAGGTAATGCAGGCGGAAGCGGCGGGAATTGAGCCTTCGGTGCTGATGAATCCCATACTTTTAAAGCCCACAACCGACGTCGGCTCGCAGGTTATCGTAAACGGCGAGGTTATGGGGAATATGTCAGCTTCGGAATATTTCCGTCGGAAAAAAGAGCTAGTTCCGCAGATTATGAAAGCCTACAACACCCTTGCCGAAAGGTACGATATTATCGTAATCGAGGGTGCAGGAAGCGCCGCCGAGCTCAATCTGAAATCCGACGATATTGTGAATATGGGTATGGCAAAGCTTGCGAAAGCGCCTGTTCTTCTTGTGGGAGATATTGACCGTGGCGGCGTATTTGCTCAGCTTTTAGGCACGCTTATGCTTCTTGAAAAGGAAGAGCAGGAGATGATAAAGGGGCTTGTGGTGAACAGGTTCCGAGGGGATAAAAGTATCTTTGACAGCGGTGTGGAAATCCTTGAAAACCGTGGCGGAAAGCCTGTCGTGGGCGTTGTTCCCTACATTTACTGCGATATTGAAGACGAGGACAGCCTTTCGGAGAAGCTGGAGGCAACCTCAGCAAAGGGGATTATTGATATTGCAGTAATACGCCTGCCCCGGATTTCAAATTTTACCGACTTTGACGTTTTCAGCCAGTACGACGGTGTTTCCGTACGATATGTTTTAAAATCGGAACAGCTTGAAAAACCCGATTTAATCATAATTCCAGGCACGAAAAGCACCATTCACGATATGAAATGGCTGAGGGAAAGCGGACTTGAAATCGGGATAAAACGTCTTGCACAAAAAGGAACTCCCATATTCGGAATCTGCGGCGGTTTTCAGATGTTGGGCGAAAAAATCTCCGACCCTAATAACAGCGAGGGCGGAGGGGAAATCCGAGGAATGGGGCTTCTGAAATGCCAGACGGTTTTTTCGGCGGAAAAGAAGCGCTCAAGAACAGAGGGCGTTTTTGGAAGCGTAACGGGAGCCTTTTCCTGCCTTTCGGGAGCGAGCTTTTCGGGCTACGAAATTCACATGGGGGAAACGGTTTCGGAAGAAGCGCCCTTGCTGTCCTGCTGCGGAGCGCAAAGGGGCAGCGTTTACGGCTGCTATATTCACGGAATTTTCGACAGCCAGGAGGCGTCGGAGCGTATTGTAAGGACTCTTTTTGAGCGGAAAGGAATTGCCTATAACGGCGGAAAAACCGACAGGAAAGCCTACAAGGAAATGCAGTACAATAAGCTTGCAGACGAGGTAAGAAAAAATATCAATATGGAACTTGTTTACAGAATACTTGAGGAGGGAATATAATGGGACTTTTGCATATTTATTGCGGTAACGGAAAAGGAAAAACAACTGCGGCACTGGGATTGGCGATAAGAGCTGCCGGGTGCGGCAAGAGAGTGCACATTATTCAGCTGCTGAAAGGAAATGCTACATCGGAACTGGATTCATTAAAGCTTATTCCAAATATAACAGTAAGTCGGTGCGACAAGAATTACGGCTTTACTTTTAAAATGGATGAAGAAACAAAGGAAAAGCTTGTCATTTGTCACAACAGGCTGCTCCTCGAAGCTGAACAGTTGATGAAGAATGATGAAATTGACGTTCTGATTATTGATGAATTTAATGCTGCTTACGAATATAGGCTTATTGACAGAGATTTAGCTGAACGCATTGTTTTGGGAAGGAATGAAAAAACCGAGGTGGCTCTGACCGGAAGAAATCCGGACGAAAAATTTATTGATGCAGCCGATTATGTCAGTAAGATAGAATGTATAAAGCACCCCTACGAAAAGGGCATTAAGGCAAGGAGGGGGATTGAATTTTGATTTTTATGAAACGGAAAAAATGTGCTGTATTAACAGCGTTGCTGCTTGGTTTAATATTTTTTGTTGCAGGATGCGGCAGCACAAAATCGGAAGATTTTTCAGCCAATGAGTATATTTTTACGGAC
>JBJERK010000020.1:0-5804 GCA_051882255.1 Ruminiclostridium sp. | reverse complement strand
GGTTATTACAGGGCCCGAAACAAGAAGCTCCTCACCCGTCAGGATATTAAGAAACGAATCTCTTATGTCCTTGGGGCTGAAAGGACTGTACCCCTGCGGAGAGGGTGCAGGATATGCTGGCGGCATAGTTTCTGCGGCGGTTGATGGAATTAAATGTGGAGAGGCGGTGGCTGAAAATGGCTGATTCATCATGCGATACCTGCGTTTACAATGTTTACGACGAGGAAATGGAGTGCTATATGTGTCAGGTCAATATGGACGAGGACGAAATGTGCAGATTTTTAAGTTCTCCCGACTATAATTGTCCCTATTACAGCGCTGATGACGAATATTTTCTTGCAAGAAAGCAATAATCAGTAATATTACCTTAATTCGCCGCATATAAATATTAGGCAGCAAAAAAGCGGCGAGTTATTTCCGTGAAAAATTGCGGGCAGAACACGCCGCGCCTAATCATAATGCGGCAGCATTAATATAAAAAGCAAGGGCAGAATATCCGCTCTTGCTTTATTTATTATCAGTAAACCTTTTTGTCAACGCTTATTACTGCATTAAGATTTTCGTCCTGCTCCTTGATTTTAGCGGTTATAAGCTGTACAATCTCGCTGTCGCTCTGCTTTAGCTTAAATGGCACCTCAATGTCGAAAATAAGATTTCTGCACTTAACTCCATCGGTCATTCTGAAATCGTGCATTGTGATATTTTCATTGACGGAAGTTATCGCCCTGTTTACAAGCAGCTTGTATTTAAGGGACTGCTCCGTATCCGCCTCAACAGGGTCCATGTGGATTGTAACGCAGCTTGCATACTTCTTTTTCAAATCATTCTCAACCATATCAATCATTTCATGAGCCTCCATAAAGCCCATTGTGGCAGGAACCTCAGCATGAAGGGATATAACGTTCTCACCTACGCCGTAATTATGAACGATAAGGTCATGAACGCCTACAATATTCTCGTAGCTTAAAATGCTCTTCTTTATGTCCATTATGTACTCTTCATCAGCCTTTTCGCCGAGAAGAGGAGTAAGGCTTTCCTTTACAGCTCCAAGACCTGTCTTAAAGATAAATACTGCAACAAGAAGTCCCACATAACCGTCTATATTCACGTTCCAGATAAGGAAAACCACAAGACCGATTATAACGGAAATGGTTGAAATGCAGTCGGAAAGGCTGTCCATAGCGGTTGCTTTCATTGTGGCGGAATTGATAAGCTTACCGATTTTCCTGTTGTATAGGCAGATATAAAGCTTTACAAGCACCGAAGCAATCAGAATACCGAGAGACAGGGCGCTGAAGGTTATCTCCTCGGGACTAAATATCTTCTCTATTGAGCCTTTGCCAAGCTCAAATCCCATTATTATGATAACGATTGAAACCAGAAGTCCTGCCACATACTCAACTCTGCCGTGACCGAAGGGATGCTCGTCGTCTGCGGGCATTCCTGCGATTTTAAAGCCTACCATTGTGATTATGGAGGTTCCTGCGTCGGACAGGTTATTGAAAGCGTCCGCTGTTACCGCAATTGAAGCGGTAAGGATTCCTGCAAGAAACTTACCCGCAAACAAAAGCAGATTAAGAACGATACCCATTATTCCCGTAAGAACGCCGTACTGGTTTCTGACGACGGGATTTCCGTAATCCGTATAGTTTTTTATGAATATTTTTGACAGAAGCTTTATCATACTATGTATTCCTTTCAAGCTCTTATATAGTACGGCTTGACAAAAACAGCCGTTTATGATATTATATTAATATCAGGCGGGCGTGGTGAAATTGGCAGACACGTTGGATTTAGGTTCCAATGCGAAAGTGTGCAGGTTCAAGTCCTGTCGCCCGTACCAGTCGAGTGCCTCGACACGCAGATCGCGCGTCGGGGTTCTTTTGTATTTCGACAATTGCGCCCGCGCCGTTAATTTGCATATCAGTTATCATACTGTAGAAATCATCATAACCTCACTCCGAGGTTATGATGATTTTTCTTATGTCCGATAAACGTTAATATTATATCATATTTTGACATATTTTTCAAGTATTTTATGCATAAATACTGATATACATAACGCAAAATTGCCCCATATTCCCTCGGGAATATGGGGCTTTCTGTATTGTATCAGAAATACTTATCGTAAAGATACCCGCTTGCTGCGGTTGTTTTGCTGCTGCCGCTGTCAAGAAGGTCAACCTTTGAATAAGTGTCAGGGGTAAGGTATGCCGCTGTGCCGGCGTAAGCCGCAAGACCGCTTGCCTGGGAGGACATAAAGGAAGCGAAGGAATTCTTCTTCCCGAAAATTTCAGCAAAATCATCGGAATCTGCGCTGTTGAAGGAATCCTTGTCAATGGCTAAAGTGCCGTCGGAATTTACGCTTATGCCCACCTTTTCAAGCTTCCTTGTATATGCGTTGGTCATATTCGCAATAAACTCGGAGCGGTTTGAAACAGCCTGATTTCCCGAGCTTCTTACAGAAGAATAAAGCTCATTGAAGCTGTTCACAAATTCCTCAGCTGCGCTGTATGCTTTTTCCATATCAAGCTCGCCTGTTTTATCGTCAGCCTTGAAAGCTGCTTCAAGCTTTCCTGCGCTTTCGGTAAGGTTATTTGCGTAGGTTTTAAGCTTATCTGTTACAGTCGAAGAAGCCTTTTTTGTTGTGTCCTCTGTTTTCTTAGTGCTGTCGCTTGTTGTTGCAGTAAGCGATTTCTGCATATCAAAGTAGGACTTGTACAGATTCTTGCTTACCTTAAAGTCGCTCCATTGGGTGAGAACGCTGCTCATCGAGGAGTAGAAAAAACTCATATCGCTCATAATATCACTCTTTTCAAAATCGGATTATTCCTCGGCTGCGGCGGAGAATTTTTCCTTCTCGTAGTCGTCGAAGCCCTGTCTTACCTTATCTAAAGTATCATAGCAAACGGAGGGAAGCTTACCGCCCCATATATTTTCACACTCGCCGAAAGCACTTTCAAAAGCGCCCTTAATCTTGTCAAAGGCGTCCTTATCGTCGCCGATAAGACTCTTGGCAAAATCGAGTATTCTGTTTGCAGTCTTTTCAGCGCCCCAGAAATCATCAGAACCGTCGCTCTTTATCGGCTCAACGCCGTAGCTCTGCAGAAGCTTGTCAAGCATTGAATTTGTATCGGTTTTTCCATTGGCATGCGCTGCCTGTCCGCCGATAAGCTTTGCAACAGCGTCCTTCATAGCCTCGTTCTTCATACCGAGAGTTGTTTTGCTCTTATAATCGGTTGCAACTCCCTTGCTGCTTTCCGAGCGCTCAAAGGTATCGGTGCGCTTAGCGGAAGCATCGGTCTTAACCTCTTCAGAAGCCACCTTTGTTGTCTTAGCCGAAGTTTTTCCTGTATCAGCAGCCTTTGCGCTTGAAACGGAATAACGGCTGTAATCGGTATTTACGCTCATTTTTGTTTCCTCCTTAAAACTATAAATAGGGTTAACTCCTTTTTCCCTATGTGTCATATCGGATAATTATGGAAAAAGTTTAGCACTTATTTATAAATTTGTTATAACCGCTTAAAATGTTGTGAAATTTATGCTTATATATGTACAAATTGACGTATAAGCTAATTCGTACTGCTGTAACTCAATCAGTAAAACAGCATATAATTTTAGTATTACAACTGTTACTCTATTCAGAGGAGATAAAAGATATGAATGATATAAAAAGCCTTGATGAAATGCAGCCCGGAGAGCAGGCAGGAATAACCGCTGTCGCAGGCAAGCCAGCAATACGCCGCAGGCTTATAGATATAGGACTTGTGGAAGGCACGAAAATCGAATGTGTGGGAAAAAGCCCCTTCGGAGACCCGAAAGCCTTTCTTGTGCGGGGCGCAGTAATCGCAATCCGCTCCGAGGACTGCAAAAATATTCTGATAAAAAAGGAGGCGCTGTAAATGGGACTGACTTCCGACTCGACGGGAAGAAAAACCGTGGGAAACGAGCTGACCATTAAGAAGAACAGTGATAATGAAAAGGTTATTGCATTAGCGGGAAATCCAAACGTCGGCAAAAGTACGGTTTTCAACGCCCTTACGGGTATGAATCAGCACACGGGAAACTGGGCGGGAAAAACGGTATCTAACGCTTCGGGGCATTTCAGCACCGGAAATGGTTCTTACCTTCTTGTTGATATTCCCGGCACCTACTCCCTTATGGCGCACTCGGCGGAGGAGGAAATAGCCCGGAATTTCATCTGCTTCGGCGGGGCGGATATTGTTGTTGTGGTATGCGACGCTACCTGCCTCGAAAGAAACCTTAACCTTGTTCTCCAGACCCTTGAAGTCACGGGTAACTGCGTTGTCTGCGTAAATCTTATGGACGAAGCAAGGAAAAAGTGCATTTCAATCGACCTTGACAAGATTTCCGAAAGGCTCGGCGTTCCTGTGATAAGCACTATTGCACGCAAGAAGAAAAGCCTTTCTTCACTAATCTCTGCGATAGAAGCTGCTGCACTAAAAAAAGAAGAAAGAAAACCCTTTAGAATACACTACATAACACAAATCGAACAGGCTCTTTCCCTTCTTGAGCCCGCCGTTTCAAGGGCAGCAAATGGCAGGCTTCCCGCAAGGTGGCTTAGCCTCAGACTGCTTGACGGCGACGATTCCCTTAAAGAGGAAATCAGGAAATACATCGGCTTTGACATCGAGGAAGTACCCGAGGTAAAAAGCGCTGTCGGCAAAGCAGCGCAGGCTCTCAGGAGCAGCGGTATAGGCAGCGAGGAGCTTAAGGATATGATTGCGGCTTCCGTAGTTCTTACCGCCGAGGATATATGCATTGACTCAGTAGAAACAAAATGCCGTCCCTACGACGGAATCGACCGGAAGCTTGACCGTATTTTTACAAGCAAGGCAACGGGATTTCCTGTGATGATACTGCTTCTTATGATTATCTTCTGGATTACCGTTACAGGCGCAAACTATCCCTCTGCCCTGCTTTCAGACTTGTTCGCACAGCTGGGCAAATGGCTTGAAGAGCTGTTTGTTTATATGGGTGCGCCCCCGTGGCTTAAGGGCATTATCCTCGACGGAGCGTACCGGGTACTTTCATGGGTGGTTTCGGTTATGCTTCCGCCTATGGCGATTTTCTTTCCGCTCTTTACCCTGCTGGAGGATTCGGGATACCTGCCACGAATAGCCTACAACCTTGATAAACCCTTCAAAAAGTGCAGTGCATGCGGAAAACAGGCGCTTACCCTCTGTATGGGGCTTGGCTGTAATGCAGCAGGGGTTGTGGGCTGCCGTATAATTGACTCGCCGCGGGAACGGCTTATCGCTGTACTGACAAATGCCTTTGCTCCCTGCAACGGAAGATTTCCTGCAATAATAACTCTATCCGTTTTATTTTTTGCGGGTGCAGCAGGAGGCTTCGGCGGCTCTCTGATTTCTGCGGCAGCAATAACTTTAGTTATTATTCTCGGAGTAGGAGCAACCCTTATTGTTTCAAATATACTTTCCAGAACGCTTTTAAGGGGTATTCCGAGTTCCTTTACCCTTGAGCTTCCTCCCTACCGCAAGCCCCAGCTTGGCAAGGTTATAATACGCTCGATTTTCGACAGAACGATTTTTGTTCTAGGACGTGCGGCGGCTGTTGCAGCGCCTACCGGTGCAGTAATATGGCTGCTGGCAAACATATATATCGGCGACACTTCTGTTCTCTCCTGTTGTACGGAATTTCTCGACCCATTCGGTCGGCTGATAGGACTTGACGGAGTTATCCTTACCGCATTTTTACTGGGACTGCCTGCAAACGAAATAGTCCTGCCAATTGTAATTATGACCTATATGAACAGCGGCGTT
>JBJERK010000019.1:0-5806 GCA_051882255.1 Ruminiclostridium sp. | reverse complement strand
TCTTATCGTCAACAAGGTGGTGGAGCTTGAGGTAGTACATATATCCGACGGTTACAAGGCTGTCGAACTTTTCGCCTGTTCTTCCGTCGATAAGCTGGGTCTTTGCGTCCTGGGTCATAGGAATCTTGGAGAAGTCTATGCCGGGGCCGTCCTTTCCCGGGTAGCTGTCGCGCTGAGCCTCCGCCATTTCAAACATTGCTCTGATGTCCTCTTCGTGAGCGCCGTCGAATACGGGAGTCATTATCTTCCAGCCAAGCGCCTTTGCCGCATAGCCTAAATGCACCTCAAGAACCTGACCGATATTCATACGGGAAGGAACGCCCAGAGGGTTAAGAACTATATCGAGAGGAGTACCGTCGGGCAGGAAGGGCATATCCTCCTGATGCAGGATACGGGAAACAACGCCCTTGTTGCCGTGACGGCCTGCCATCTTATCGCCGACGGAGATTTTTCTCTTCTGTGCGATGTAGCAGCGTACCGTCATATTAACGCCTGCTGCAAGCTCGTCGCTGTTTTCTCTTGTGAACACCTTAACGTCAACGATAACGCCGCTTTCGCCGTGGGGTACACGAAGTGAGCTGTCACGGACTTCTCTTGCCTTTTCGCCGAAGATTGCTCTTAAGAGTCTTTCTTCTGCAGTAAGCTCTGTTTCGCCCTTGGGTGCAACCTTACCTACAAGAATATCGCCGGAGTGAACCTCTGCGCCTATTCTGATAATACCGTTTTCGTCCAGATCCTTGAGTGCGTCGTCGGAGAGGTTCGGAATATCTCTTGTGATTTCTTCCGGGCCTAACTTTGTATCACGGCACTCTATTTCGTATTCCTCAATGTGGATTGAGGTGTAAACATCGTTGTAAACAAGCTTTTCATTGATAAGAACGGCGTCCTCGTAGTTGTAGCCCTCCCAGGTCATAAAGCCGATAAGAGCATTCTTACCCAGGGAAATTTCGCCCTGGCAGGTTGCGGGACCGTCTGCAAGAACCTGTCCTGCCTTAACGGCATCACCCTTTGATACAATGGGGCGCTGGTTTACGCAGGTACCCTGGTTGGAGCGCTTGAACTTGATAAGCTTGTAGCGGTGATCCTGTCCGTTGCTGTCCTTTACTGTGATTTCGTCGGCGGTTACTCTTGTAACAACGCCGTCCTCCTTTGCAAGAACACATACGCCGGAGTCAACAGCTGCCTTGTATTCCATACCTGTACCGACAATAGGATTATCGGTAACCATAAGCGGAACTGCCTGACGCTGCATGTTCGCACCCATCAGCGCACGGTTAGCGTCGTCATTTTCAAGGAAGGGAATCATAGCTGTTGCAACAGACACAACCATTTTAGGCGAAACGTCCATGAAATCAACCTTATCTCTGTCAACTTCAAGGATTTCGTCCCTTACTCTTGCGGTAACGCGCTTTCTTGCGAAGCAGCCGTTCTCGTCAAGGGGTTCGTTTGCCTGTGCTATTGTATATAAGTCCTCAACATCGGCAGTCATATAGACAACCTCGTCAAGCACCTTGCCCGTTGCCTTGTCAACACGGCGGTAGGGAGCTTCGATAAAGCCGTATTCGTTTATCTTTGCGAAGGAAGCAAGGTAGGAGATAAGTCCGATATTAGGACCTTCAGGAGTTTCGATAGGACACATACGGCCGTAGTGGGAGTAGTGTACGTCACGAACCTCGAATCCGGCACGGTCACGGGAAAGTCCTCCGGGGCCTAAAGCTGAAAGTCTTCTCTTATGTGTAAGCTCTGCAAGGGGGTTGTTCTGATCCATGAACTGGGACAGAGGGGAGGAACCGAAGAATTCCTTGATTGCAGCAACAACAGGTCTTATATTGACAAGGTTGTTGAGGGTAAGCTTTTCGGAATCCTGCTGGAGTCCGATTCTCTCACGAACAACACGCTCCATTCTTGTAAAGCCGATTCTGAACTGGTTCTGGAGCAGCTCGCCTACGGAACGGATACGTCTGTTGCCCAAATGGTCAATATCGTCTACTGTACCAACGCCTTCGCAGAGGTTGATGAAGTAGCTTACGCTTGCAAATATATCTTCAACTGTGATATGCTTCGGAACGAGGTCGTCTGCTCTGAGCCTCAGAGCCTGCTCAATGTCCTCTGCGGTTTCGTTCTCGTCAAGGATTTCCTTTAATACGGGAGCATATACCTTTTCGTTTATGCCGCACTTTACAGGGTCGATTTCAGCAGGAATGTAGGGCTTGATGTCAACCATTCCGTTGCCGATAACCTTGATGGTCTTTCCTTCAATATCAAGGAAAACTTCACAAACGCCTGCCTGCTCGATAGCGAATGCCTTGTCGGCAGTAATGCTTTCGCCGGCTTCAGCGATAATTTCCCCTGTGAACAGGTCTGCTACTGGCTGAGCTAAGATATGTCCTGCAAGTCTGCCTGCAATACCAAGCTTCTTGTTGAACTTATAGCGGCCGAAGCGGGAAAGGTCGTATCTCTTTGCGTCAAAGAACAGGTTGTTCAGGTGTCCCTCTGCTGAGTCAACCGTAGGCGGCTCGCCGGGGCGCAGCTTCTTATAAACCTCAAGAAGAGCCTCCTCCTTGTTCTTTGTGGAGTCCTTCTGGGTAATGGTCTGCCTGATGCGCTCATCGTCGCCGAAAAGCTCTAAAAGCTCCTCGTCGGTGCCCTTGCCTAATGCACGAACAAGGGTAGTAGCAGGGATTTTTCTGTTTTTATCAATACGAACATAGAACACGTCGTTAGAGTCCATTTCGTATTCAAGCCATGCACCTCTGTTGGGGATAACCTGGGAGGTGAAGAGCTTTTTACCGGTTTTGTCATATTCAAAGCCATAGTAAACGCCGGGGGAACGGACCAGCTGAGAAACAATTACACGCTCAGCGCCGTTGATAACGAAGGTACCGCTGTCGGTCATGAGCGGGAAATCGCCCATAAAGATTTCGCTCTCGGCAACCTCGCCTGTTTCCTCGTTGCGAAGTCTTGCCTTGACGCGAAGGGGAGCGGCGTAGGTTACGTCTCTTTCCTTACATTCCTCGATGGTGTACTTGGGATTTTCGTCGATACGGTAATCAACGAAGCTTAGAACAAGCTTGCCGTTTGAATCGGTTATGGAAGAAATATCTTCGAAAACCTCCTTGATACCTTCCTCCAGAAACCATTTGTAGGAGTTCTTCTGAATCTCAATGAGGTTCGGCATTTCGATAACCTCGTTGATCTTAGAGAAACTCATTCGGGTAGTATTACCCAGCTGCACCGGCTTTACATTCACCATTGGCTTAGATCACTCCTTAATTTTTTAAAAATATGACCATATTTTTACTGTTTCCGTTAGTAAACCCATTATAATTCAGTATTTTATTATATATCAAGCGGGAAGTTTTGTCAAGCAGTTTTTCCCAATAAAACCGCAATTTTTCAAATCTCTACCATTTGCACTAAAAGCCCGCTCCCCCGCCGCCCCGAATTGTTCAGATTAACCTTATACTTGTAGAAAACAACCATATTCAGGCTGTCGAGAAGCCGGCAGATGCTAGGAAGCCATATAACGGCTAGGCTTTGTGCCTGCCGTTATATGGAAGACGACGCAGATGACGGTTTATCGACAGACTGCTATTGACTTTTATATTATATAATAGTATAATGCAGTTATCAAAGACCTAAACAGAAAGGACGAGAAAAATGGACGAAAATGTAAAAAAGGTAACGGAACTGAGGGTTAATAAAACAATAAAAGCCCTTGAACGCAATAATATGAAGGGCTACTTCGTAAAATCGCGTGAAGAGCTTTTTTCTCTTATAGATTCCCTTATCGGCGGGGATAAGCTTATTACCCACGGCGGCTCGGTGACTCTCGACGAAACAGGAGTCAAGGCTTACCTTAAGGAGAATTACAAGGGCATATTTATGGACAGGGCAGACTGCAAGACCCCGGAGGAAACTCAGGAGTTTTACAGAAAAACCTTCTTTGCAGACACCTTTTTCGCCAGCAGCAACGCTGTTACCGAAGAGGGGGAGCTTTACAACATCGACGGCACGGGAAACCGTGTTTCAGCTATGATTTTCGGACCTAAGCAGGTAATTCTTGTTGTGGGCACAAACAAAATCGTCCCGGATATGAAGGCTGCGGAGCAAAGACTTAAGAAAATCGCCTGCCCCGCAAACACCATAAGGCTTAATATGAAAACTCCCTGTGCAGTAACAGGAGAGTGCGGCAATTGCAGCAGCCCCGACAGAATCTGCTGTGCCTACGTCCGCCACGGTCAGCAGCGTATCAAGGACAGGATAAAAGTAATTTTCATTGAGGGAGATTTCGGCTTCTAATCTCTGCTGATTTCATACACAATCTCATTTCCACGCTTGCCCACACGTCTTACTGCCCCTGTAAATTCAAGTATTTCAAGCAGCAGAGAAGCGTCGGTACGGCAGCGAAGCCGCTCTATATCCTTTTTCACAAAGCTGCCGGAAAGCCCCTCAGGCAGAAAACGCAGATAATCCGTCTTGTTTTCAAGGCGGATTTCTTTTATGTAGGAAACAGGGGTTTTTATCCTTTCCAGTCCCTTTTTCCGTATGCGGCGGCTGTCCTCGTAAAGGGTCTTTTTCTCGATTTCAAGCTCCGCTATAAGAATCGTAAGATTCGGGTTTGTAAGAAACTCCTTTATCCTGTAAAGCTCAAGGAAAAACTCCGAATATGAGCTGCTGCGCCGCACCGAGGAAGAAATAATCTCCCCCGTTTCCCTGTTCAGCGAGTAGTTCCTGACCTTTGCCTCAAAGGGATACACAACGGTAACGTGGCAGGCACGCAGCATTTTCGACAGCTTTTTTCTTAGCTTCCCGAAATTTGCGGTCTGAATCTCGTAAATCCCGTTTTCCCCCGCAGCGTCGGCGTAATAGCCGCCGATTTTGGCTTCGTGGTCGATTTCTCCGCCGTAATAGCGCTTAAGGGCGTTATGAATCGTCTTTTCGTTAAGCGTTCCGATTGTGGTTCTCTCCCGCTCAAGTGCGCCCCTTACCGCTTCTGCAAATCGTTCCTTGTCGGGTTCTTCTTTTGGTGCAGGAGCATAGTCAAAGCGGGTTATTGTTTCCTTCTGGATAAACTCTGTTACGCCGTACTCCTCATTTGAGCCGATAACACCGTCTGCCGCCGCTTTTACTTCATCAATAGCATTAGCAACCGCATACCGCCTGTCCGAAACGGAAAACATCGGCAGGTCGTTTCCGTTATCCCCGAAACAGACGATTTCATCAGCGCCCGTTATTGCCTTTAACTGCATTACTGCGTTTGCTTTTCCTGCGGTAATGCTGAAAACCTCGTACCAGTAATTATCCGGTCGGTCAACGTCTGCGTAGTAAACGTGGGCAAAGCCGTTTTCCGGGGTGAAAACCCTGTCCAGTTCTTCCTTGTGGACGGGGTTTATGAATACTGCATAAAAAATCTCTCCCCGGAACATATCATCATAGCTTTTTACGGGCCGCATACGCTTGTCGCCCTTTCGGTCGTTCACATAGCATTTTATGCTCTCGGCGTTTTCAAGGAAGCTGTTTCTTATTTCCCCGTCTATAAGGGAATGTATCATCGGCGTTTCCCCGAGGCGGATAACCGTTTCCCGCAGAAGCTCCTGCTGCTCCCTTTTCGGGAAATTCTTCACTATATACTCGTTTTTTACGGTATCGTAGATAAAAACCCCGTTCATCAGCACAACCGGCAGCCTTAAGCTTACCTTTTCCATAATCCTTGCGGCGGAATTTATGCTTCTTGCGGTGCAGTAGGTAAAATTCACTCCGTTTTCGATAAAATCCGTGAGCATAGCTGCGGTACGGGGCTTAA
>JBJERK010000018.1:0-5824 GCA_051882255.1 Ruminiclostridium sp. | reverse complement strand
TTTTGTTGTCATGGTTTTACCTTTATGCGGAAATTATTCAAAGCTGTCCTCTTCGTCTCTTGAGTTAAAAAGCTCGATAAGGCTTTCCATTTCCTCCTCGGTAAGAGAAACGCCCTTCCCCATTTTTTCGTGGTCGGGAGCCCAGTCTCTTATATCATATTTCGGAGGCTTGTCGTTCCAGCTTATAAGATTAAGCTCCTTTGTCCAGCCTCTTGCGCCCTCGGAGATAACTCCAAGCTCCTTTACTATCTCATACTTGAATTCTGCCATTTTTGTTACCCTTTCTTGAAAAAATTACCCGTATCACACGCCCTGCAAAAAAATCCTAAAATTTAAAATTACTTATAAAAAAGTCTTTTATTTTTAAGAAAATTATGCTATAATAGTATGTAATACGTTTTATTAGTATATTATATCCCAAAAAGGTGGTTTTGTCTATATGCGAAATATAAAAATTAAGGCTCTGTTTGCGGTGATTATGTTTACTTTTGCCGTATTTTTCACAGACTTTTCATATATCACCGCTTCTGCGGCGTTTACTCCCGAGGGAGATATTCATAGTACGGGCTACTATATGGTAAATCTTGATTTGGGAACAGTAGTTGCAGCTAAGAACGAGAATGTGCGCTGCTACCCCGCTTCTATTACAAAGGTTATGACTGCTATCGTGGCGATTGAAAACTGCTCCGACCTTGACAGGATTGTTGAGGTTACCTACGACGCAACCAACGAGTTCTGGGAGGGCGACCCGAATAAGGAGGGCGCAGGAACCTGCGGTATTGCTGTTGGACAAACCAACCTTACTATGCGGGACTGCCTTTACGGACTGCTTGTAAAATCGGGCTGCGAGGCAGGAAACGTAATCGCCCTTAATATCTGCGACAGTATCGCTGATTTCGTAAATCTTATGAATAAGAAGGCGGCTGAGATAGGCTGTAAGGATACCCATTTCGGCAATACCCACGGTCTCTGGCAGGCGGACAACTATTCTACCCCCTACGACCTGTACTTAATAGGTAAATACGCCTACGATAAGGTTCCCCAGCTTATTGAGATTGCGAATACTCAGGAATATGTAATGCCTGCAAACAAGTACAATCCCGACCCCTATACCCTTGTAAACGTAAACTCAATGATAAGAAACATAGGCGACAATCCCTACTATTACGAGTATGCCCAGAACGTAAAAACAGGAAGCCTTGACGTTTACTGGGACGAGAACGGCGTTGAACAGCCCGGCTTTATGAATATGATTTCAACCGCTACGCAAAACGGCTTCAACTATATGCTTGTAACCGTAGGCGCACCCTACACAACCCCCGAGGGAAACCGCTCAAACTACCACTTTACCGACGCAATTACTCTTTACAAGTGGGCTTTCAAAAATCTTGTAATCACCCAGGTTATAAGCGAAAATTCGGTAATCTACAACGTAAAGGTTGATATGGGCGAAAATGCTGACGTTTGTCTGCTTAAGCCTGCCGCCTCCTTCTCTACCCTGCTGCCCAAGGGTATGGACACCTCGGTTATAAAGCAGGAGGTAAATATAACAGCCGAGAAAAACGACAACGACGCAGTTGTTGCTCCTGTTGAAAAGGGGCAGGTGCTTGGAACTCTCGAATTATCCCTTAACGACGAGGTAATCTGGAACACCAACCTTATCGCTTCACAAAGCATTGAGCTTTCCCAGTTTGAATACACCATGCGTATGATAAACAGCATTTTCGATAAGGGCTGGTTCAAGCTTTGTATCGTTCTTCTTGCAGTATTCATTATCGCCGACGTTATCCTTAACGCCGTTCAGAAAAGCCGTATTGCAAAGCTTGAGGCAAGACAGCGCAGAAAAGCTAATATCAACCGCAAGTGGTAAGGCTTTACGGAAAGAACAACGCAAATGAACGTAAAAATAATTGCTTTAGGCAGGCTTAAGGAAAAATACCTGACCGAAGCCTTTAAGGAATACGAAAAGCGGCTTTCGGGCTTCTGCAAGTTCACAATTGAGGAAATAGAACCGGAACGGCTTTCCGAAAATCCTACGGAGCAGGAGATTTCAAAGGCTCTTGCCGCAGAAGCGGAAAAAATTACAGCAAAAATTCCCCGTGACAGCCTTGTTATCGCCCTTTGCATTGAGGGCGCACAGCAGGACAGCGTGAAATTCGCCAAAACGCTGCAAAAGGCGGGAAACGAGGGAAAAAGTACGGCGGTTTTCATAATCGGAAGCTCCTGCGGGCTTTCGGAGAGCGTAAAGAAAGCCGCTGATATAAGAATGAGTATGTCGGAAATGACCTTTCCGCACCAGCTTGCAAGAATAATGCTCTTAGAACAGATTTACAGAGCATTCACAATAATAAACAACAGAAAGTATCATAAGTAATGTATAAGGTTTATCTGTATAAGGCGGCGCTTTTTTCGGTAGGTGCAGCACTGCTGACCCTGGGAATTATAATCGTCTGCCAGAGGGAGATTTTACTCACTCCCCTTACCGTTATCGGCGGAACAGTATTACTGCTCCACGGTCTTTATAACGCAATCGACTTTATTGCCAAGGGCGGAAAGCTTACTGCAAAAAGAAAAAAAGCAAAGCTTGTAACGGCGCTGATTAATACGGGAATAGGAATTGCAATACTCGTAGTTCCTACCCTTACCGTTTCCCTCTGCATTATGGTTTTCGCAGCTTACGTCCTGCTTAACGCAGCCTCAAAGCTTGCAGACTTCATAGTAGCAAAGATTAATAAGCAGCCCGGCGGCTACAAGGATTTAATTGCATTTGTATTCTTCTCCACCTTTGCAATTCTCCTTTTTGCAACAAATCTTCGTACCGAAGCATTCCTGCTTATTTCGGGAATTTACTGTATCCTTTACGGTGCGGAAATGATTTCCGACTTTATAAAGCAGATTGTACCGCAAAAGGCAAAGAACAGCCTTAAGCGCAGAATAAGAATTTCCCTCCCTGTTTTTATTTCAACCTTCCTGCCCCTCGGCACTCTCCGCTACATCAACGAATACATCTCAACCAATGACCAGCTTCCCGAATTTGAAGGTCCCGTAAGGGACGACACCAGCCCGCCTGACGTGGAGGTTATGGTTCACGTTTCAAACAACGGCTCGGGAAAAATCGGACATCTTGACCTGTTTATGGACGGAGAGGTAATTTCCTACGGAAACCACGACTGGAAATCCCACAAGCTTTTTTCGGTTTTCGGCGACGGAATACTTTTTACTGCAAAGAAAGAGCCTTATCTCGACTTCTCCGTAACCCACGACAGAAAAATGATTTTCTCCTACGGGCTGAGGCTTACCCCGGAGCAGCTTGAAGCGGTAAGAGCAGAGGTAAAGCGGCTGAAAAGCATGACGGTGCCCTGGAAGCCGCCCTATCAGATAGCTTACGAGGAAAGCGGCGGGACTGCAAAAATAACCGACTTTCACGACTACTGCAGCATACTCTGGAACGGAACCCACGCCGACTTCTTCAAGTTCCGCAAGGGAAAATTCAAGACATATTCGATTCTCAGCACCAACTGCGTACTGCTAACGGACAATATTATAGGAAAAGCGGGAGCAGACGTTGTGTGCATAAACGGAATAGCCTCGCCGGGTATTTACTACGACTACCTGGAGCGGCTCTACATGACGGAAAACAGCATGGTTATCTCCAAGAAAATCTACGACAGGAAAACCATGAGAAAGCTTAAAAAGGAAAGGACTGCAAGCGATGAGTGAAGTATATCTTGACGACCGTTTTAAAGGAGTAATGTTAGGTCTTGCAATCGGCGACGCCTTCGGCTACCCGATTGAGCTTATGGACTACGATTCAATATGCGAAAGATTTGAAAAGAAGGGCTGCCTTGACCTTGCGGTAAGTAAGAGAACGGGAACGGCGCTTTTTACCGACGACACCCAGCTTTCCCTCTTTACCGCCGACGGACTTCTCTGGGCCCACAGCGCAGGGGCTGACGACGGACAGGTAAACTACGAGGACTATATTTTCCTTGCATATCAGGTATGGCTTTACACCCAGACAAAGACAGTTGCGGGTAAGGAATACGCATGGCTTTTCGACCCCAATCAGAATGCATACAAGCTCCGTCTTTTAAAGGCAAAGGGACTGTATAAAAAGCGTACTGCCGACACCAAGAACATTGACGCTCTCCTTAAAATAAGAAATATGGCTTACGGCACACCCGAGCATCCCCTTAACGACAACAAGGACAACGGCGCAGTAAAGCGCTCTGCGCCTATCGGTCTTTACTTCTACAACGACACAAGAAAAGCCTTTGATATAGGCTGCCGTGCTGCTGCAATCACCCACGGAAATCCTGTTGCTTATATTTCGGCAGGCTGCTACGCGGCGATTATTGCTGAAATCGTAAGCGGAGCAGAAATCGAAGACGCAGTTAAAACCGTCATCGAGCTGCTTGGCAGCGTTTCCGACGGAGAGGTACTGAGAAAGACCCTGAAATACGCTCTTGACCTTGTGAATAATCCTGAAATCGACCCTATGTCGGCAGTAAGAAAAATGGGCTACGGCTTTGAGGCTTACGAGGCTCTTGCAATTGCTGTTTATTGTGCAGTTCTGCACTTTGAAAGCCCCCGCTACGCAATCCAGCTTGCTGCAAACCACGACGGAGCAAGCGACACCTGCGCTTCTATGGCAGGCGCTATGCTGGGCGCTTACTTCGGAGAACAGGGCTTCCCCAAGGGCTGGGTTGAAAAGCTCCAGTACAAGAACCTTATCTCCGCAGTTGCTGATAAAATGCTGAAGGTTGTCTGCGCTTCCGAGGAAGAGGTTGTGGAAGAGCCGGAAGAAGAATAAAATGCCGAAAAACAGAAATCAGAAGCTTAAAATCCTGTATTTACTGGATATTTTCCGCCGTGAAACCAACGAGGAGCACCCGCTGACTATTTCGGAGCTTATCGAAAGGCTTGAAGCAAACGGAATTGAAGCCGAGAGGAAAAGCCTTTACGACGATTTTGAGGCGCTTTCCGCCTTTGGCTATGAGATTCAGAAAACGGGAAACGGGAAAAATACCGCCTACTACCTGTCGGAAAGGGAATTTGAGCTTCCCGAGCTTAAGCTGCTGGCAGACGCGGTTGCCTGCTCAAAATTCATAACCGAGTCAAAATCAAGGCGGCTGATTTCAAAAATTTCCGCCCTTTCGGACAAATACGGCGCAAAGGAAATAAGCCGTGACGTTATCGTCTACGACAGGGTCAAAACCATAAACGAGCATATCTACTACAACGTGGACGTTATACAGGCTGCAATAAAAAGCGGAGCGAAAATCAATTTTCTCTACTTCGACTACGACTGCAAAAAGAAAAAGCGCTACCATAACGGCGGCGCCCGCTCGGAGATTTCTCCCTACGCTCTTTGCTGGCAGGAGGAGAACTACTACGTTGTCGGCTATTACCCGAAGTACGGGACTGTAACCAATTTCCGTGTGGATAAAATGGAGCGGGCGGAGATTTCGGTTGACGAAAAGGGGAAGCCGATTAAGGCGGAGCCTGTGCCGACGGGCTTCAACATTCTCGAATACACAAAAAAGCGGTTCGGAATGTTTACGGGGGAGGATATTACCCTGAAGCTTAAGGTGCATAACTCGCTCTCGGGAGTTATTCTTGACCGGTTCGGCAAGGGCGTTTCCCTTGTACCCTTTGACCAGGAGCATTTCACCCTTACACAGACGGTTGCTGAAAGCCCGGTGCTGCTGAGCTGGATTTTCCAGTTCGGCGAGAAAATTGAGATAATTTCACCCGAAAGCCTTCGGGAAAAATATAAAGATACCCTTGACAAGCAAAGGGAAATTTACAGCAAATAATGTGC
>JBJERK010000017.1:0-1555 GCA_051882255.1 Ruminiclostridium sp. | reverse complement strand
GAGCCTCCTCGGTGGTCATTACGGTGTGTCCTGCGGGACGGGGTATGCCGCACTTATTGAGCAGCTCGTCAAAGCGCTCTCTGTCCTCCGCAGCGTCGATGCTGTCGGCGGATGTGCCGAGGATATTCACGCCCATTTCGTCAAGGTACTTTGTCAGCTTGATAGCCGTCTGACCGCCGAACTGTACAACGACGCCGTATGGCTTTTCCGTTTCGATAATGGCGGCAACGTCCTCCTTGGTGAGGGGGTCGAAGTAAAGTCTGTCGCCTGTGTCGAAGTCGGTAGATACGGTTTCGGGGTTATTGTTGCAGATAACTGCCTCATAGCCCATTTCTTTCAGCGCCCATACGCAGTGTACGGAGCAGTAGTCGAACTCGATACCCTGTCCGATACGGATAGGACCTGAACCGAAAACTATAACCTTCTTCTTATCGGTGGGGTGCTGGGCGATAAACTCAGCAGCCTCGTTTTCATCGTCAAAGGTGCTGTAGAAATAAGGAGTTTCTGCGGAGAACTCAGCAGCGCAGGTATCAACCATCTTGTAAACAGCAGTCTTTTTCTTTATGCCGCATTCCTCGATTGACTGACCCGAAAGCTTTTCAATGGATTTGTCAAGATAGCAGAACTTCTTCGCCATATTGTACTTTTCCTGTGTAAGCTTTCCGTCGGCAAGCCATGCTTCAAGCTCAACGAGGTTTTTGAGCTTGCAGATAAACCACTTGTCAATCTGTGTGATTTCGTTGATTTTGTCAACCGGAATACCACGCTTTAGAGCCTCGAATACGCAGAAGCAGCGGTCGACGTCAACGTCGTACAGCTTCTTTTCAACTTCCTCGTCGGTAAGCTTTGTGAAAGCGGGCTTTGTGAGGGTGTCCATGCCAAGCTCGATTGAACGAACCGCCTTAATCATAGCAGCCTCAAAGCTGGGACCTATGGACATTATCTCGCCTGTTGCCTTCATCTGTGTTCCGAGGGTCTTCTTAGCATATACGAACTTATCGAAGGGCCATTTCGGGAACTTTACAACAAGGTAGTCGATTGCAGGCTCAAAGCAGGCAAAGGTCTTGCCTGTAACCTGGTTTACAATTTCGTCAAGGGAGTAGCCTATTGCAATTCTTGTAGCAACCTTAGCTATCGGATAGCCTGTCGCTTTAGACGCAAGGGCAGAAGAACGGGAAACTCTGGGGTTTACCTCGATTACGGCGTACTCAAAGGAGTCGGGCTTAAGTGCGAACTGGCAGTTACAGCCGCCCTCAACCTTAAGAGCCTGTACTATTTTAAGTGCAGCGGTACGCAGCATCTGGTATTCCCTGTTGGAAAGAGTTACCGCAGGAGCAACTACGATACTGTCGCCTGTGTGAACGCCTACGGGGTCGAAGTTTTCCATTGAGCAGACGGTAATAACGTTGTCCTTTGCGTCACGGATTACCTCAAACTCGATTTCCTTCCAGCCTGCAATACACTTTTCAACAAGAATCTGATGAATAGGAGAAAGTCTTAAGCCGTTGGTTGCAATTTCATGCAGTTCGTCGTAGTTGTGGACAATACCGCCGCC
>JBJERK010000016.1:0-5825 GCA_051882255.1 Ruminiclostridium sp. | reverse complement strand
AGAAAATTGTCTGATATGGTGAAACGCCGTTATAGTCGTTATTAATCATATACCCGTAGAGACCTACGCACAAGCCCATTACAAGAGTAACTGTAACCGCTTTTGCGGCAGTCTGCGCGTTCTTCCTGCCCTTGAAAAAATCGCCCGCCTTTTCTGCTGCAATTACCGCTGCACGGGGAAACAGAATAACCACAGTGGGAATTATGAAAAGAATGGAAAGTCTTGATAATATGCCGTGCCGCACGCCCATAAGCTCAAAGAAGAAGTTGAAAAAAGCGCAGTTCAGAAGAATATTATTGAAGCTGTCCTTTTGAATCAGTTCTTTTCTCACAAGGAATGCAATCAGGAAGAACAAGCCGAAGAAAAAGCAGTAAATCGGATTCATACCGTTTGCTACCTCAGCACCCTGCAAATTGCTGTAGCCCTTATAGAAGTATTTGGTAACAAATGTGATTATCGGTGTAATAAATGCAAAGCTAAAAACCGAAATTCCGCCGTATACCCCAAGAGTAATCCAGTTCATGGGTATCATCAGTATGAAGTAGAAGGGTATCAGCACTATTGCGGAAATATGGAAGGCTGAAGCAAAAACCGCAAGTACTAAAAATCTGAAGAACTGCTTCTTTTTTATGTACTGAAGGGCGTAAAGCATTATAACTGCTGCTATCATCTGGCGCATAAAGTTCATTGAGTTGAAGAAAACGCCGAAAGCAAGGAAGAAAAATACGCTGAGATAGGGCTTTTCGGAATAAAAGTATATGTAAAGCATTATTCCGACAGTAAGTATAAATGCAACCACATAGAACATAGTCTGGTAGTCGGCAAAAACGTCGGAAAGCAGCTTCATCGGTATAAGATAGCCCTTTTCGGGGCGCTCAAACATCATTTCGTCCATGGACATTGACTGGGCATTCACATACCATGAGCCGTAGAGGTTGTAGTCATGTCCCACGTCGTATCTGAAAGCCGCGGTAAGGAACAGGGCAACTCCCGAAACGCCGCAGAAAATCTCTCTGCCGTACTTTATCCTGCACAGCGGAAGCCCGATTACAAGAGAGCCCAGGAGCAGAAGCCAGTAAATCAGCATCGGTATCACCCTCCTTTCCGATAATTCAGTGCGTTTTCCGCCTTACTCGGGTCTTTCTCCCGCAAAAACCCTGCGGGCATTATCCATAAGTATGTCGAAATAATCGGCTGAAAGCTTCTTTTCGATAGTCTTCCTTGCCATATCCATATTAGGCGGTCTGGTTGTTATGTTGTGGCAGTCGGTTCCCAGCAGATGGGCGCTGCCATGGCGGATAAGGGTAAGCATGAATTTAAGGCTTTTTGAAAATGCCTTGAAGGAGCCGCAGTTAAGCTGCACCAGCATATCCGAATCCAGTATATCGTAAAGGCTCTCCTCGCTTGTGAAGCTAAGATACCGCTCTGCGTGGGCAAGAATCGGAGTTATGTCCGAGGAAATACTGCCTATAAAGCTTTTAAAGGAGCGGATAAAGCTTCTCGAAAGGTTCTGATAAGGAAGCTCAATCATCATATAGTCCGTATCCCCTATGCAAAGCTTCTTAAGGTCAATATCCGCAAGAGAGGGGGTATAATAGACCTCTGCACCGCAGATTATCTCAATCCCCAAATCCTCTGCGCTTTGCCGTATGCTCTCAAAAGACGCGCTTCGCTTTTCAAGGAAGCCCTCAAGAGTCATCTGTTTTGACATATAGAAGTGTGGGGTTGCAGCTATTCCCGTTACGCCGCTTTTTCTCTCCAACCCAAGCATTTTCAGCGACATTTCCTCATTCTCTGCGCCGTCGTCTATGCCCGGAAGAATATGAGAATGAAAATCGACGTACATAAAATCGCCCCGCTCTTATTTGTATTCCTTGTACTGGTACTTGTATTTGTACTTGTACTTATACGACTTATAGCCGCCCTTGCCCTTATAGTTGCAGTTTGCCTTGATAAAGCCTAATACCTTGCCGTTGGTCATTTTAACTCGCTGCAAAGCGTCTGCAATAGCTGCGTGGGTTGTGTAGCCCTCTTTGATTACGAAGATAATGCCCGCAGACATTTCGTTCATAAGGAAGGCGTCGCTGACAACCGTAACGGGAGGGGTATCTATAAACACATAATTGTAGTGGCTTCCCACAATTTCAAGGAGCTGTTCCATTCTGGAGCTGCTGAGCAGCTCGGCAGGGTTGGGGGGTATAGGACCTGCTGTAAGTACATCAAGATTAGGACGCACATTGGAGGTAATCGCCTGTGAAACATCGCCGATAATTCCGCCGAGGATTGAAGAAAGCCCCGTTCTGTTATCTAATTTCAGCAGCGAATGAATAACAGGCTTTCTCATATCCGCGTCTATGATAAGAACCGAAGCGCCCATTTCCGCCATTGTAATTGCCAGATTAAGGCAGTTGGTACTCTTTCCTTCCGAGGGAGAGCAGCTTGTTACAATGGATATTTTCGATTCACAAGGGGCGAGTGAGAAAATAAGGTTTGTTCTTGCTGTTTTGTATGCTTCTGTAATTACAAACTGTGTATCCGGTGACAGGATAAACTTACGGGATACACTTATTGGAAGTCTGTCGCTTTTCTTTCCCATAATCAGGCTTCCTCCTGTTCGTCATTTGTTTCTGTGGTTTCTGCGCTGTGTGAGCTATGGCTGCTGTGTTCGCCGGAGGACTTTTTCTTTCCGCCGTAGCTCTCATACTTATATCCCGACTTTACGGAAGCCTCGAAGTCCATAATCTCGGCAAATACGGGTATTCCGTAAATCTGTGCAAGGTCGTCGTCCGCCTTTACCTTTGTATCGAATATTTCTATGAGCAGGAAGATGAAGTATGAGCCGAAAAGTCCGAGAACAAGACCTACAGCGGTAAAGGTTGTAACGCTGGGGAAGGTGTGTCCTGCGGGAAGAGTAGCTTCCGAAACAACCTCAATTGAGCCGTTCTTGATTACACGTAAGAACTCAATCTGTGAAAGCTCAGCAAGCTTGTCTGCTATTTCCTTTGCCTCTGTGGGGGAAGTGCTCTTTACCGAAATCTTTAAAATCTGAGTATTGTTGACAGACTCAATTGTAATCATTTTGTTGAGCTGCCCCGCAGTATACCTGCCCTCAAAGGCGGCTTCAAGCTCGCCTAAGATATAATCGCTGGTGAAAAGAATCTGACATGTGCTTACTATCTTCTGCGCAGCATTTATATCGTTGATATTAAGGGATTCCTCGTTTTTCTTTGCTGAGTTTTCCACATAGAGCATAGCCGAGGAGGTGTACTGCTTGTCAATTACGAAGGAGGCGAGAGAAAAGCCTATTCCCGCCGCAAGCACCGCTACTATAACAATAGGGATAATATGCTCCGCAAAAACCCTGAATAACACCCGTAGGTCTATTGTCTGCTCCTGCTCGTCCATTTCATTACCGTCCTTCTGTTGATTTTTTATTACGATTAGTGATAAGATTTTTAAAATACGTCCAGCAAAGTATTGCTATCCGTAACAGCAGCATGCCCATAATGCTGCCTGCCCCGTCAATCAGCACATCTGTAATTTTGGCTGTTCGCCCGGGCACAAAAAGCTGATGAATTTCGTCAACTGCCGCATAAGAAACGCATATAATTATTGCAAGCAGCCATTTGTATCTGAATTTTTCCGTGGATAAGAGTACAGCGCCGTAGGAAAACACGCCAAGCAGCATATATATGCTGAAATGTGCAAGCTTTCTTACGAAATGCTGAAGTCCCTCAACGATGAAGCTCTGCTGCTCAGGCTGCATTTCCTCAAAATCCGAAAAGAGAACCCTCGAAGCAGCCTTTGTAACGCCGGCGCTGGTGCCTGTGCTCACTATTCCGTCCTCGGAGGAGAAATTGAATATCAGTACCATTACCGCCAGCATTGCGGCAAAGCAAAGAATTGATTTTTTGTTGAATTTCATAGCACCGTCCATTGGTGAAAGCGTAAATATCAGCAGTTCTTTCTTCCGAATACCGAGGCAATTGTCAGAAAGATTATCTTTAAATCCACCCCGAAGGAACGCTCTCTTATGTATCGGTAGTCAAGCTCCAGCTGCTCCTCAATCGGCATATCCCCGGTATCGGTCAGCTGCCACCAGCAGGAAAGACCGGGCTTTACCGAAAGTCTGTCGTCGGAAAGCTGCTCCTGCTCGGAGATTATAAAGGGTCTTGGGCCGATTATCGACATACTTCCCGCAAGGATATTGAAAAGCTGGGGCAGCTCGTCGATTGAGGTTTTACGGAGAAATCCGCCTATCCGGGTAATTCTCGGGTCGTGCTTGATTTTGAAATGCACTCCGTCGGACTCGTTAAGCTCCATAAGCTCCCTTTTCCGCTCCTCTGCGTTCTTGTACATGGTGCGGAATTTTATCATTCTGAATACTTTCCCGTTCTTGCCCACTCTGTCCTGAACAAAGAAGGGATTTCCGAAATCGTCAATCATTATGATAACGCAGATAACGGCGAAAACCGGAAGAAGAACCGTTACTGCAAGCAGACTGCACACAATATCAAAGGCTCTTTTTACAAAGTCGTAAAAGGGTTTTTTGGCAGGTATGCACCTTTCGGGTCTTTCCGGGGCGATAACGCCTCCCTGCCCTGCTTCCCTCTCGTCGGTAAATAAGGTATCTTCGATTTCATCGGCTGCAGGGCTGTCTAAAACAGCTGCTGCGTCGTTTTCTAAAGCCGTCAAGTAAAACACCTACTTTATGTACTGAAAATTGTTGCTTTTCCTATTTAAAAATACTCTAATAAGTATATCAACTGAGTTGTGTTTTGTCAATAGCTTGATGAAAAAATCAAATACCCCGTCAAAAACAGCAATCGGAAAAGCTTCCGCTTCTGTTTTTTTATTATGCAGGAATAAAATTCTGCTTTTGCACAATTATATTCATTGTTAATTATACATCAAAATTGCCAAAGTGTCAATAACCCATATTACAATTTTTATTATTGTAATATGTGATTTGTTGTAATATATGATAATGGATTTCAACAGGGTATCTGTATATATATTTACAATAGTATATTATGGCAAATAGCAAAAGCCGCAGGGCTGCTTCTGTCCTGCGGCTGATTCTGTAAATATTTATGCCTGAGCCTTTTTCTTTGCTTCAATGTCGGCAAGGGCTTCCTTTCTGGAAAGTCCGATTTTGCCCTGATTATCAATCTTGATAATCTTTACGATAATCTGGTCGCCTACGTTGCAGACGTCCTCAACCTTTTCAACACGCCTGTTTTCAAGCTCGGAGATATGAACCATACCCTCCTTGCCGGGCGCGAACTCAACGAAAGCGCCGAATTCCTTGACGCGGACAACCTTGCCCTTGTAGATTGCGCCGATTTCCGGCTCGGTAACGATTGACTTAATCATATCAAGACAAGCGTTTGCCTTTTCGCCGTTGCTGCCGCAGATAAATACGTTGCCCTCTTCGTCAATATCAATCTTGACCTCGAAGTCAGCGCAGAGCTTCTGGATAACCTTTCCGCCTGTACCGATAACCTCTCTTATCTTGTCAACGGGTACCTTGGTGTTAATCATCTTGGGTGCGTATTCGTTAACGGTAGGTCTGGGTGCAGGAATTGCCTTAAGCATAACCTCGTCAAGAATCTTGATACGAGCCTTGTGGGTCTTTGCGAAAGCGTCTGCAATAATCTCGGGGGTAAGTCCGTCTATCTTAAGATCCATCTGAATAGCTGTGATACCCTTGTGAGTACCGCCTACCTTGAAGTCCATATCGCCGTAGAAGTCCTCAAGTCCCTGAATATCAACCATTGTCATCCAGCGCTCGCCCTCTGTGATAAGACCGCAGGAGATACCTG
>JBJERK010000015.1:0-1560 GCA_051882255.1 Ruminiclostridium sp. | reverse complement strand
TTTCAAAGTCCATTTTCCCGCTTTATGTTACTTAGTCAAGTAGCAGCTGCGCTCCGCAGCTGCTGCACCGTGTCGCTCATAAAACGAACAAAGCGGGAATGTTTTTCGGGCTTTCCGCCCGTAATTGCGTAAAATACACGTTTTACAAAATTGTCTCGCACACTCAACAATTTCGTAAAACGGTGGCTATTTTACGCAATTAGCTATATCTTAAAATCAGCAGTACTTTCACTTTTCCCTTTATTATAGCACTTTATTTTCTGCTTTTCAACCCATGAGATAATCATATACGAAATTATACCCAGTATAGTCTTTTCTTACAAGATTATAAAATAGTAGTCATAACGATAAAATTCACAGACTATTTGCAGGAGCGCTTGAAAGAGCAGTAACAATTATCAAGCTTTATGAAATGCTTGAAAGCGGGAAAACGCTTGAACAAGCAATCGAAGAATTAAAGCGTAAATAAAAAAATATAGCCGGTAAGAGCTTCAAAACAAACCGACTATATAAAAGAGATACAAGGGATAGTGCATATTACCCTTACAGGCTACACTATTCCGAGTATCAAAATTATAACACAAAAACCTAAAATTGTCAAGCGGTTGAATGCCGCCAACTTCATTATATCCACTCAATCAGCCTCTGCATATCCTCCGGCGGCTCAGAACGGAACTTCATAAATTCTCCCGTTATAGGATGAACAAATGAGATATACCCGCAGTGAAGCGCCTGACGGTTAATAAGCCCAGTGCTGCCGCCGTATAGGTCATCACCCATAAGCGGAAAGCCTTCGCTGCTGAAATGCACCCGTATCTGATGGGTCCTGCCCGTAACAAGGGAAATTTCAAGATACGACATTTCCCTGCTGCTTTTAATAACCTTGAAAACGGTATGAGCATACTGCCCCTCGTCGCTTATCGTTCTTGTTATAATGCTTTCCGAAACTCTCGCAATCGGCTTTATTATCTCCCCGCAGCAGCCGAATTTTTCGGATACATCGCCTGCTGCAATCGCATAGTAAAGCTTTTTCGGTCTGTATTCTTTTTTTGCAGTAAGCTTTGCTGCTGCAAGTCGGTTTTTAGCAACAACAACAAGCCCCGAGGTGTTCCTGTCCAGCCTGCTCACCGAACGGAAAGCCGCCCCGGGATAAAGGGCGGTAAATAAATTCGCAAGGGTATCGTCGTAATGCCTGATTGAGGGATGAACCGGCATAAAAGGCGGCTTATCGAATATAACTATATCGTCGTCATCGTAGATAATTTCCGCTTTGAGGCTGCTGTTGGGAACAATTTCCGTTTCATCGCTCATAGCGGCTTCAATTATATCGCCCTTGTGAAGAATATCTATCGTTCTCGCCTTTTTCCCGTTTATCAGCAGGCTGTTTCCCTGCTTAAGCTTTGTTATAATACCGCGGCTGAAGCCGTGACGGCGCAGAAACTCGCCTACTTCTGCGCCGTCATCCCACTCCTCCGCTGTAAGTTCAATTATTCTCATTTGGCGGCTTTACGGCACTGCACTCAAACCAGAATGTGGTGCCCTTTCCCTCCTCGCTTTCAA
>JBJERK010000014.1:0-1564 GCA_051882255.1 Ruminiclostridium sp. | reverse complement strand
CCCCTTCGGCTTCGGTCTTTCATACACAACCTTTGAAATTACGCCTGTTTCCTTTAATGCAGACAGCGAAAAAGCGGAAATTACGGTTTCTGTCAAAAATACAGGCGATTTCAAGGGCAAGGAGGTTGTGCAGCTTTATTGCAGTGCGCCTCAGGGCAGGCTTGGCAAGCCCGCAAGAGTTCTTTGCGGCTACGAAAAGACAAGGGAGCTTGCGCCAAATGAATCGCAGACCGTAAGCTTTACCGTAAGTTTCGGCGACCTTGCTTCCTATGATGATACGGGCGTGACAGGCAATAAGAACGCCTGCGTCCTTGAAGCGGGAGAATACTTATTCTTTGCGGGCAGTAACGTGCGCTGTACAGAAAAGTGCGGCGGGGCAGTCCTGCCCGAAAAAGTAATTTCACGACATAAGCAGGCGCTTGCTCCGGTTCTTCCCTTTGAGAGAATCAAGCCAAAATTTGAAAACGGCGCTTATGCAATAGAAAAAGAGCCTGTTCCCCTTTATGCAGTTGACGAAAAGAAGCGAAGAGAAGAAGCCCTGCCCGAAGAAATTTCCTTTACGGGAGATAAAGGCATCAGGCTTTCCGACGTCAAGGCGGGAAGAAGCGAAATGTCCGACTTTATCGCCCAGCTATCCGATAACGACCTTTCATGCATTATAAGGGGCGAGGGCATGGGCAGCCCCAAGGTTACGGCGGGTACTGCTTCCGCTTTCGGCGGGGTTTCAGAGGGGCTCAAGGCTTTCGGTATTCCCTGCTGCTGCTGCAGCGACGGGCCCTCGGGAATGAGGCTGGACTGCGGTACAAAGGCTTTCAGCCTGCCCAACGGTACGCTTATTGCCTCAACCTTCAATAAAGAGCTTGTGACTGAGCTTTTTTCTGTTGCAGGACTTGAAATAGCCGCAAATAATGTTGAATGTCTTTTAGGTCCCGGAATGAATATCCACCGCCACCCGCTGAACGGCAGGAATTTTGAGTATTTCTCGGAGGACCCCTATCTTACCGGAACAATGGGCGCTTCGGAGCTGAAAGGACTTCATACCGCAGGAGTTACGGGAACAATCAAGCATTTCTGCGGCAACAACCGTGAAACCCACCGCCATGAGATGGATTCGGTAATCTCGGAAAGGGCGCTCAGGGAAATTTACCTGAAGGGCTTTGAAATTGCAGTAAAGCAGGGCGGCGCAGCCTCGATAATGACCACCTACGGCTCGGTTAACGGACTCTGGACGGCGGGAAGCTACGACCTTACAACCATAATTCTCCGCGAGGAATGGGGCTTTAAGGGCGTTGCAATGACCGACTGGTGGGCGGACATAAACAGGCGGGGAGAAAAGCCGGATAAGCGGGATTTCGCAGCTATGGCGGCTGCCCAGAACGACCTTTATATGGTATGCGCCGACGGAGAAAGGAACGACGACAATACTCTTGAAGCCCTTGCCGATGGCAGGCTTACAAGAGCCGAGCTTCAGCGCTGCGCTATGAATACCTGCGGCTTTGTTATGAAGTCAAGGGCTATGGAGCGGCTGGAAAACAAGGCTGAACCCATAGAGATAATTAACCGC
>JBJERK010000013.1:0-5877 GCA_051882255.1 Ruminiclostridium sp. | reverse complement strand
ACGCCTGCTTCTGGCAGTGCCTGTTGACAGCCCGCTCAATGATATTTTCAGCAATTCCGCTTTGTCCGCCGAGGACATTCGCAGCAATTCCATGAAATACCTGACCGCCGCGCCCATAGATTTGAAGCTGATTGGCGATGAAAAGCTTGTGGTTTGCGAGGAGGGCGAGTTTTCGGCGGAGATGATGGACGAAATGTGTGCAAAGGTGGGCTTTGCTCCGAATTACGCCCTCAGAGTCCATTCGGTTGAAACAGCGTTTTCCTTTGTCAAGGCAGGCTTCGGCGCTTCTTTCATTCCCGATTCTCTTATACGCTTCGGCAATTATTCCGAGCATCCGAATTACTATCCGCTTCCCGACGCTGTTGCAAAAACAGATATTGCCCTTGTGTACCGTAAGAGCGGCTATCTTTCAAAGGCGGCGCAGGAATACGGGCTTCTGCTGAAAAAGCTTGTAAGTATCGGCACATGGCGCACGTCGTAAGGAGGGGACTGAATGAAAACACTTTTAGAAGCCTTAGGACAGCAGCTTTATGAGCAGACGATGGAGAAATCCGTGCTGAATCTTGGCTGCGGAGCCCGGCTCAGAAAAATAACCGAAAGCGAAAAAATAAAAATTGCCTTTCTCGGAGCGTCTATAACCTGCGGCTACCACGCTTCTGCAAACGGAAACGGAAAAGCCTTTCCCGAATATCTTAAGGAGCTTTTGGAGGAAAAATTTCCGGGTGCAGGTGTTGAAATACGCAATATGGCGGTATCCGGAACAAATTCCCTTACTGGAATGTTGGTAACACAGCTGCTTATGCCTGATTTCAAGCCGGATATTGTGGTTCTTGAATACTCTATAAACGAGCAAAGCCACCCTATCGGGCTGGAAAAGTTTGAAAGCCTGCTGAGAATGCTGCTTTCCCTTGAATGGAAGCCTGTGGTGATACCCGTGGCGGTGTTCAATAGGGACGGCTATTCCTGCCAGGAGTATATGCTTCACTTTGCAAAGCATTACGGTCTGCCTATGGCGGGACTGTATGAGTCTGTTTATCCTCTGATTACCTCGGGAGTTCTGCCTATGGACGTATATACCGAGGACGAGGGTCACCCCCACGAGGACGGTCACGAGTTTATAGCTAAGTGCATTATGAAAACTATTGAGCAGAGTATTGCTGAAAATGCTCCCGATATGCCTGTTCCCCAAAAAATAACTGCTGCGCAGTTTGAAGGCTTGCGGCTTTTAAACCTTGATGAGCTTACAAGCGGCACTTGCTGCAAAACTCCCTGTCCCGACAAGCTGTTCAGCTGCTGTTACAGCAAGCTTAAAAACAAAAGCCGACTTGTATTTGAAACGAGCTGCGAATGCTCCCGGGTTGTAGCTATGTACATAAAGAACAAGGATAAGGACTTCGCTGCCGCCGACCTGCTTTCCGACGGAAAAAGAGCGGGCGGCTTCAACGGTCGGGGACTATTCGGCTGGAATAATCCCTGGACGGAGATTATTATGTCCGAAAGCGAGAAACGGCTGAGAACTCTGCGGCTTGAAACGGTACACGGCGATGAAAACAAGGAGCTTCATCTTGTAGCGGTTGCTTGCTGCTGATAAATAGTCCGAAAACAGAATAATTAATAACCCTTTGCTTATAGAATTATAGCAAAGGGTTTATTTTTGCTCGTTTTGTTAATTATTGCTAAATTTTAGCTTAATATTTCAATTAAATATACAAATTTCCGCATAGCCTATTGACAAGAATGACTGTCGAGGTTATAATAAGCAACGTAATGATATGAAAAAACTTATTGCAAGATAAGTTAAAAATTATAGCAGCGCAATTTCACATAGGCTGAAACTAAGATTTTCTGCAATAAAACCATATTTCTCCACATACTGCAATAACATAATAGGCAATAACCTATAACAACGGCGTTATTAATACCGTTGGGTTTATACGGCGGTTAAATAAAAAGAAGAAAGGGATTGGTTACTTCTATGAGTAATAACTCATCGGGAGCTGCTGTGATAACGGCGGCAGCACCGATAAAGCGGGATTGGCTCGGTTGTGTAATGAGGATTTCCATAATCGCTATGATTATCTGTCTGTTCATACCCGCCCTCAACCCCACGAGAATGAGCGCCCTTATAAGCGACGGCTCATCATTTTTCACCACCGGAGTATCCTACGGCGGTCTTACCGCAGGCTTCGGAAGGGCTATTAAAAAGGCGTGGATAGAGGAATCCGTGCTAATGAGCGTTTATGCCGCTTCTCTTGTGGTCTGTATTGGAATTGCGGTTGCTGCCGTTGGCTGTGCGCTTACCCTTGGCGAGAAGAGGCTGAAACGTCTTGGCGCATTGATTTCAGTTGGCGGCTGCGGCGTTGGAATTATCGGAATGATAGTGCTGACGGCTCAGTATCCCGGCTTTGAAAATGCAGCCAATCCTGCTAAGATACAGGCGTCCTTTCCCTTCGGAATTTATGTGTTCTTCGGAATGCTTATTCTGTGTGCAGTTCTTTCTGCGGCATACTTCTTCTCGGTTCCGAAGCCCGCAGAAGGCGAAGGATATGTGATGCTTCCTAAGTTCCGTCTTTTCTTGATGATGGTACCCTTCATTATCCTTATTTTCCTGTTCAGCTATCTTCCTTTATGGGGCTGGCGGTATGCATTTTTCGACTATATTCCGGGAACGGAGCTTTCTTCTGAAAACTTTGTGGGCTTCAAGTGGTTTACATACCTGTTTCAGAATTCAGCTACCCGTTCCGATATTCTGAGAGTGCTTACAAATACTCTTGCCATGAGCGGACTGGGAATACTGACTTCATGGATGCCTATGGCGTTTGCGGTTTTCCTTTCGGAAATAAAGAACGGTCCTGTAAGACGTGCGGTTCAGACCTTAACAACAATACCGAACTTTATAAGCTGGGTTCTTGTTTATACCTTTGCCTTTGCGCTGTTCTCAACAGAAGGCTTTGTAAATACCTTCCTGATGGAGCTTAATTTAACCGATACGCCGGTTGACTTCCTTATGGGAAACGACAATATCTGGCTTAAGATGCTGGGCTGGAATCTCTGGAAAACCCTGGGCTGGAATGCAATAATCTATATTGCGGCAATATCCGGTATAGACCAGCAGCTGTACGAAGCGGCAACCATTGACGGAGCAGGGCGCTTCCGCAAAATCTGGCATATAACAATTCCGGGACTTATGCCCACATTCTTCGTACTGCTCCTGCTGTCTATTGCAGGCATTCTTTCCAACGGAATGGATCAGTACCTTGTGTTCAAGAATGCAACCAACAAGGCGGCTATAGAGGTGCTGGACCTGTATGTTTACAATTTAGGTCTTGGAGGAAGCGGAAGCGGCGGCTTAGGTCAGATACCTCTGTCTACTGTTGTCAGCATGATAAAATCAATCGTAAGCGTAGTGCTTCTGTTTATAGCGAATCGTGCCTCAAAGGCGGCTCGCGGCGAGAGTATAGTATAAGGGGGCGGAAGTAATGAAAGAAACCGAAAGACATAAGGTCTATACCCCCGGGGATATTGCATTCAACATTATAAACTATACCTTCTTTATTCTTTTTTCAATCGCCTGCTTCTTCCCCTTTTACTACCTGTTCATCAACACCATAAGCGACAACGACCTGGTAAGCAGCGGTGCGATTACTCTATACCCTAAAGGAATACACTTTACCAACTATATAACGCTGCTGAACGCCAACGACCTTGGGATTTCCTTTATCGTATCCGTGGCAAGAACTGTTATAGGCACCGTTCTGATGGTATTTGCAAGTGCGTTGGTTGGGTATCTTGTAACAAAAAAAGAAATGTGGGGAAGGAAGTTCTGGTATAGATTTTTAGTTATAACGATGTATTTTAATGCAGGACTTATTCCCTGGTATATGAATATGTCGATGCTGGGGCTTACGAATAATTTCCTTGCATACATAATCCCGGGAATTATATCTCCCTATAACATTATTCTTGTAAAAACATATATCGAGTCCATTCCCGCAGAGCTGGAGGAAAGCGCTTCAATTGACGGAGCAGGATATTTCACAATTTTCCGCAAGATAATCTTCCCGCTGTCAAAGCCGATACTTGCAACTATAGCAATATTCGGTGCGGTAGGACACTGGAATTCCTTCACCGATTCAATTATCCTGATGTCGGGCGAACCGAAGCTTTATACCCTCCAGCATAGACTTTATGTTTACCTTAAGGGCGCTTCCAATATCTCTGCGGTAATGCAGCAGGGCGCAGGCAACGTTTCCAGCGAGCTTATAAGCTCAATTCTCAATATGAGAACCATTAAATTCACCGTTGCTATGGTAACGGTACTCCCTATTCTTCTGGTATATCCCTTTATGTCAAAATACTTTGAAAAGGGCATTATGCTTGGAGCGGTAAAGGGTTGATAAATTCAGTTTTTCCGGCGTAAAGCCGCAGCAATATTAAATTAACATAAGGAGAAATACTATGTCAAAAATGAAAAAAATTGCGGCAGGATTAATGGCGTTTACAATGGCAGCGTCATTTGCAGCCTGCTCAGCAAACAACACCACACAGCCTGCTGACAATAACACACAGCAGAACGGAAGCGAACAGACCTCAGCAGCGGAAAACGGAACAGCCGCTCCGGAAACAACGGTCAGCGACAGCCTTGACGTTATCCCCGAAGAAACCGTAACGCTTGATGTATTTTCACAGCTTGCAAACTATTCCGGTGAGCAGGTAGGCTGGTTTGCACAGGTTATGCTCGAAAAGTTCAATGTTAAGCTCAATATCATCAATGATGAAGAGGGAAGATTTGCAACAAGAATGGAATCCGGCGACCTGGGCGATATTGTACTCTTCGGCGGCGACGGTGACCAGTATCAGCAGGCTGCTAACTCAGGCTTACTGTTCGACTGGGAGGAGGAAGACCTTCTCACCAACTACGGTCCTTATATCAAGGAGAACATGAGCGACGCTCTTGAAAAGAACAGAGGAATTGCAGGAAAGGTTTACGGCTTCGGTCACGACGTATCTCCTTCTGCAAACGACCACGCAGCTTACTTCTATTATCCGGACGTGCGCTTCGACCTTTATCAGCAGATTGGCTGCCCCGAAATCAATACTCTTGAGGACTACATACCCGTGTTTGAGGAAATGCAGAAGATATGCCCCACTTCCGACAACGGCGAAAAGACCTATGCGGTTTCAATGTTCCCTGACTGGGACGGAGATATGGTAATGTTTGTAAAGGCAACTGCTGCTCTTTACGGCTACGATGAATTCGGCTTCGGTCTTTACAATCTTGAAACACAGGAATACGAGGACGCACTTAAGGAGGACGGAATGTACCTCCGCTGCCTTAAGTTCTACAATAACCTTTATCAGAAGGGACTTGTTGACCCCGATTCTATGACCCAGCACTTCGAGGACGCTTCCGACGCATACCGCAGCGGTAAGGCTTTCTTCAACCTGTTCCACTGGATGGGCGGCGAGCTTTACAACACAGAGGAGCATATTGCCGAGGGCAAGGCTATGTACGCAATCACACCCAACGACGCAAAGAACTTTGTAGAAGGACTTAACATCTACGGCAAGGAGCGTATCTGGGCAATCGGCGCAAAGACGGACGAACCCGAGCTTTGTATGGCAATTATCAACTGGCTCTGCACTCCCGAGGGTACTATGGTAATGAAGTATGGTCCTAAGGGCGTTGCATGGGATTACAACGCAGAGGGCAAGGCTTACCTCACCGACCTTGGACTTCAGGCGCTCAATGACGCAAAGGGCACTGATATGACTGCTGTCGGTTATACAGGAAACTTTGAGGACGGCAAGTGCAAGATTAACAACACAACATGGGCTATCGACGCTATCAACCCCGAAACAGGCGAAAGCTACAAC
>JBJERK010000012.1:0-5917 GCA_051882255.1 Ruminiclostridium sp. | reverse complement strand
AAAATGCTCCGAAATATAGTAACCAGCTCACTTTTTGTCGCCTTTCAGTATTTCCTGCGTTTTATAATACAATCTGTATAATTCCTGCACACTGTTTTCAAGGAAATAGTAGTGGTATATGTAGGGAATTACAAGAGCAAGAAACAGGAGGGACAGCAAAAGGGCGGGAAGCGAGCCGGACTGCACCAGCATAAAAAAGGAAATAACCGTCATAACCGCAAAGGTCATTGTTACGATAAGATGTATCAGCCGCTCGTGCTGATAAAAGCTTATTCGGGTCAGAAGCTCCGCCGAAAATTCCTCGGTTACGCCTTTTTCGCTGACTTTTTGACGTACTGCTTCAAGATATTCCTTTACTTCGTTTTTCATAAAGCGCCTTTCATAAATTATGAGAAAACAGCCTGCGGTTTTACGCAGGCTGTATTTATTCTTGGATTGAGCTTACTTCGCTTTTGTAGCGTTCTCGGTGATAATTCTTGAAATTGCGGTGTCAAGCGCTACTGCACCTAAATCGCCCTCTTTTCTTGAACGAAGAGCAACCGTGCCCTCGTCAACCTCCTTGTCGCCCACGATAAAGAAGTAGGGAATCTTTTCAAGCTGAGCCTGACGAATCTTATAGCCGATTTTCTCGTTCCTGTTATCAACAGAGGTGCGTATTCCCATTTCTTCAAGCTTTGCGGAGATATTTTCGCCGTATTCCTTTGCTCTGTCGGTGATGGGGAGGATACGAACCTGCTCGGGAGAGAGCCAGAGAGGAAGCGCGCCAGCAAACTTTTCAAGCATATAAGCTAAAGTACGCTCGAAGCAGCCAAGGCTTGTGCGGTGAATAATGTAGGGGTGCTTCTTTGTGCCGTCGGTATCAACGTACTCCATGCCGAAGCGCTGTGCAAGCAGCATATCAATCTGGATTGTAACAAGGGTGTCTTCCTTGCCGAATACGTTTTTATACTGAATGTCTAATTTCGGCCCGTAGAATGCAGCCTCATCTATACCGATAGTATATTCTACTCCAAGGTCATCAAGGATTGTCTTCATAGTAGCCTGAGCTGTTTCCCACTGCTCCGCAGTACCCTCGTACTTGTTCTTCGGGTTAGCGGGATCCCACTGGGAGAAGCGGAAGGTGCAGTCCTCAAGAAGTCCTACTGTATCAAGGAAGTACTTTGCAAGCTCAAGACAGCCCTTGAACTCCTCTTCAAGCTGCTCGGGACGGAGAATGTAGTGTCCCTCGGAGATTGTGAACTGTCTTACACGGATAAGTCCGTGCATTTCGCCGCTGTCCTCGTTTCTGAAAAGAGTTGAGGTTTCGGTAAGGCGCATAGGCAGGTCGCGGTAGGAGCGCTGTCTGTTAAGAAATACCTGATACTGGAAGGGGCAGGTCATAGGACGGAGAGCGAAGCATTCCTTTTCCTCGTCCTGGGGGTCGCCCATAATGAACATACCGTCAAGGTAGTGATCCCAGTGTCCCGAAATCTTGTAAAGCTCTCTTTTTGCCATTAAGGGAGTCTTTGTAAGCTGGCAGCCGTGCTTGTACTCAACGTCCTCAACCCAGCGCTGCATAAGCTGAATAACTCTTGCGCCCTTGGGGAGCATAACGGGAAGTCCCTGTCCGATATAGTCAACGGTCGTAAAGTATTCAAGGTCACGACCGATTTTATTATGGTCTCTGCCCTTTGCTTCTTCAACCTGCTTTAAGTACTCTTCAAGCATAGAAGCCTTTGGGAAGGCTGTACCGTATATACGGCAGAGCTGCTTGCCCTTAGAGTCTCCTCTCCAGTAAGCGCCGGTGCAGTTTGTAAGCTTGAACGCCTTTACTGCTGCTGTTGACATAAGGTGAGGACCTGCACAAAGGTCGGTAAAATCGCCCTGCTTATAGAAGGAGATAGGCTCGTTCTTGCCTGCATGCTCCTGACAAAGCTCAACCTTATAAGGCTCGCCTGATTCTTCAAGGTACTTTACAGCTTCCTCGGGAGCCATTTCGAACTGCTCTAACTTAATATCCTCTTTAACGATTTTCTTCATTTCTGCTTCAATAGCGGAAAGGTCCTCGGGGGAAAAGGGCTTTTCAACGTCAAAATCGTAGTAGAAGCCGTTTTCGATTGCAGGACCTATTGCAAGCTTAACCGAGGGGAAAAGTCTTTTAACCGCCTGTGCCATTATGTGGGAAGCAGTATGGCGGAACGCCTTCTTTCCTTCCTCATCGTCAAAGGTCAATATTTCAAGGGTACAGTCCTTGGTGATGGTAGTTCGTAAATCACAGGTCTTTCCGTCCACCTTAGCTGCGCAGGCTGCTCTTGCAAGCCCTCCGCTTATTTGTCCTGCGATTTCAAGGACGCTCAAGCCGTCCTGAAATTCCTTGACGACATCGCCTTTCAATGTGATTTTCATTGTTCTTACCATTCCTTTCATTGACTGTACGGCGGCGTTACCCTTTACGCCGCTGTCCTGATTTTCCTGTTAGTATCTGAAAACGATACTATGTAGATTATTCTACCACTTTTGTCCTGTTTTGTCAACGGTAAAATAAGGCGATATTCAATCCCTTTTGTTGCACTGCTTAATCCCTTTGTACAAATATGCGGCATATACTGTTAAAAAGCGGAAAAGGCAGGAGTAGCGCCCTGCGCTCCCGAATAGCTCCTCGTGCCGCAAAGCGGTATTTTCCGCTTTTATATAAAGCGGACGATACTGCGGTTTTGCGGTATCGTCCGTTGGATTTTGAGGGGGAGGATTGACAAATTCACGGAAAGTGGTATAATTAAAGCAGGAAGTGGTAATATGGTAATATCCTCTATAGATACGCCGATAGAACAAAGTCATACCGGCAAAGGAAACCCTAACGCCATTTTAACGTATGATGTTTCTTTAAACAACCGTCAGCAAATGCTGCTTGAAAAACTCACCGGATATAACAGCCGTGTAACAGTATCACGAAATGAAGTAAATATGGCTGATTTATCAGCCTTGACTGCTAAAACCGGCGATGAATTTGCGCTGTTTACAAAGGGCTGTGACAGACTGGTAATTCGCGGGAATTGCGGGCGTGTGAATATTACGGTTGAAGAAGCACGGCGCTTAGCAGCGCAAGGGTATAAGTGGAGCGGTCACACTCATCCCGGTGTTGGCATCAACAATCTGTTCCCATCTACAGGCGATAAGGAAATCCTTAAGTGCTTCAATCAGGATATTAGCGTTATTTATAACTCAAAAGGTGTTTTTGCTACATTTGGAAAGGAGTGAGCTTTATGTGTAAATTATTTGACGATTGGTCGGGCGAAATCCGTTCTTACTGTCGTGATAATAATTTGAATTTTGAAAAAGCCGAAAAGCTTTCACAATGTTGGGGCAAGGATTTTCTTGCTCTGCAATATTATGACCCTGAAAGCGAAGCTGTAAAAAAAGGTTTGGGAATGCTGGACGAAACTCCTATGCCGATTGTTCTTATGATTAAAAGAGAGTCTGATGGGAAATTGATTTTTGAACAGACCGAACATACAAGACGGTATCTGGCATAATGTCGGTAAGTACATCAGTTGTGTAAAACAGTATAGAAGTAAAGCGCTCCTCACGGGGCGCTTTTTTATCCGAAAGTGCACAATTGCGGCGGCAAAGCCGCCGCAATTTCATTACCGACTACAGCACGCCCTCTGAAAATAATCCTGGGGCTTCTTACAGAGCGGACAAACCATAGGCGCACTTTTCCCGTGATGCAGATACCCGCAGTTGCGGCATATCCACACTGTTTCGCCCTCCTCGGTAAACACCTTTCCTTCGTCTATAAGCTCCATAAGCCTGCGGTAGCGGGCTTCATGCTCCTTTTCCACGGAAGCAACCATATCGAAAAGCGCCGCAATATTCTGAAAGCCCTCCTGTCTTGCGGTTTCGGCAAAGCTCTTGTACATATCCGTCCACTCGTAATGCTCGCCGCCCGCCGCATTTTCAAGGGCTTTTTTCGTAGAAGCGGGTATTCCCTCGCTTACAAGTGAAAGCCACAGCTCCGCATGTGCTTTTTCGTTGGCGGCAGTCCTGTCGAAAACGTCGCCTATCTGCTGATAGCCCTCTTTTCGGGCGATTTCTCCGTAAATCGTGTACTTTGTTCTTGCCTGGGACTCGCCCGAAATGGCTGTTTTAAGGTTTTCAAGGGTTTTTGAGCCGTCTAACTGCATATAAATCATTCCTTTCGGTTTTTTCTGTGTATTTCTATTTTTCTCCTTAAAATCCGAAATATACGCCGCTGTTTTTATTGCAATATCATTGACGTAAGGGGCAAAATGTGGTATTATTAATTCAGTGAAATGCAGCAATTTTAACGGAAAGGACGTTTTTAAAATGAAAATTTATTCTGTTCTCGATAAGGAGTTTGCACCCTACGGAAAGGTGCTTTCCGGCTACGACACAGCGGAGCTTTTAAAGGCGCTTGACGAAACAACACCTCTCCCCGATGGAGTAGGCTACGTTCCAAGCGAGGCTTCCCTTGAAAGCACAGCAGTTTTCGGACAGCTCCAGAACAACGCCTACGGCGGTATGCCGATACAGCTTGGCTGGTGCAACGGTCACAACACAAGGCTCAACTGCCTTGAATACCACCGTGACAGCGAGCTTAATATCGGTCTTTACGACTTTATCCTGCTGGTGGCAAAGGCTGACGATATCGTTGACGGCAAGCTGGACACCTCTAAGGTAATGGCTTTCAGGGCGGCTGCGGGTCAGGTGGTCGAGGTTTACGCGACTACGCTCCACTATGCTCCTTGCAGCGCTAAGAAAGCGGACGGATTTAAGGTAGTTATCGCCCTGCCCAAGGGAACGAACGGAGCAATGCCCAACATCACCGCGAAGAACGAAGAGGACAAGTGGCTCAGAGCATGCAACAAGTGGCTGCTGGCGCACAAGGACGCTTCCGAAGCAAGCGACGGCGCTTATGTCGGACTTACCGGCGAGAACATTGACATCGCCGCTGATATCGACTGATTTTCTTTTAAAAGTACATAAGACTTCCCCCTGCCGCGTTGCGGGGGGATATCTGTTTGTGCTGCGTTGCCCTAGATAATTGCAGCCAACACACAGGAGCATAACTATGACGAATGATGAAATAGAACGCGCCCTCACCCGGACCGATAAAACCGCGCCGGACTTCCCGCGGCTGATATTCAAGAGGTTCGGCGAGGCGGTGGAGCAATACAGGCTGGTGCAGGACGGCGACAGGATAGCGGTGTGCATATCCGGCGGCAAGGATTCCATGCTGATGGCGAAGCTGTTCCAGCTGCACAGGCGGCACAGCCCGGTGAACTACGACCTGCGCTTTCTTGTGATGGACCCGGGTTACAGCCCGGAGAACTTCCAGCGGATAGAGCAGAATGCAGGGCGGCTGGCAATACCGATAGAGGCGTTCAGAACCGACATCTTTGACGCGGTGAACAACACACGGCGCAACCCCTGCTCCCTGTGCGCGAAAATGCGCCGGGGTCATCTCTACAACCGGGCGCAGGAGCTGGGCTGCAACAAAATCGCGCTGGGACATCACTTCGACGATGTAATTGAAACGATACTCATGAGCATGATATACGGCGGTCAGGTGGAAACAATGCTGCCAAAAGTGCGCAGCCAGAACTTCCCAGGCATGGAGCTTATCCGCCCGCTTTATCTCGCGCGGGAACGTGATATTCTGGAGTGGTGCGGCTTCTGCGGGCTGGAGTTCCTGCGGTGCGCCTGCCGCATGACCGAAAACAGCGCGGAAAAGGAGCGCTCCTCCACCCGATCCAGGGTGAAGCAGATGATAAGGGAGCTTGCGCAGGAAAATCCGCAGGTGGAAATGAACATCTTCAACAGCGTGCAGAAGATAAAGCTGAACAAGATAATGTCCTACAAGGACGAAAACGGTGTTCACAGCTTTCTTGACGGCTTTAGCGAATAGAAATGACCC
>JBJERK010000011.1:0-5921 GCA_051882255.1 Ruminiclostridium sp. | reverse complement strand
ACGGTACAGGCGACGGAAACTGGGTTTACAATTCGGCTGCCTACGGCACCGGAGAGGCTTCGGAAATGCAGAAGCAGTGTCTTGAATGGTTTGACAGCGTCATCAGCAGGTATGGTGACGAGAGTAAGAATATTTATGTAACAGGACATTCCCAGGGTGCAAACAACGCCATGTATGTTACAATGTGCTCCGAATATGCCGACAGGATTGACGCCTGCGTACCGCTTAACGGCCCCGGCTTTTCACAGGAGTTCGTTGACGAGAGAAAAGAAACTCTCGGTAATGAATACAATGAGCGCACGGATAAAATCTGGGCTTATAACACCGACCACGATTTTGTAAGTACGCTCGGAGAGGCTACAATTGTCCCCGACGGTCATGTTGCCTTTGTAAAGTATTCCAGAGAAACGCACGAAATTGAGAATTATCACTGTTCTATCGGAATGGTGGACAAAAACGGACAGTTTGTGGGAATTACCTATGACGACAGCGGCGAAAGCGATTTCAGAAAAAGAGTCAGACTTCTTGTCGGCGAGATAAAGGACCTGCCTCAGGAGCAGCGTGAGAGCGTCGCTGTAACGGTAATGAAAATATGTGAAAACTATATCGGCGACCAGAATCTTGAGCCGCGGACGGAGAATATTACCAAGGAGGAATTTGACGAAGTAAAGGAAGCGCTGGGTCCTGCTCTTATTACCTTGCTTGCCTACGACCCCGACGGCTTAGTTCCGATAATACAGGACCTTACGGGTATGGATAATGAAAGCGCCGAAAGCATTGTAAATATAATTCAGGTTATAAACAGACTTCCCGAGAATGAACGCATATACCTAATTGAAAGTGCGGCAGACCTGTTTACGATAGAGGACAATAAAATAGTGCTGGATATGACGAAGCTTCACGATACATATTCCGCAATCAAATGCTTATTCGTTAAGGATTATATACTTGACCCCGAAAATTTCAGAAAAACCCTTGAGGAGCTGGGCGTAAAGGACGCCCCCTTACAGTTTGCAATACAAGTAGGAGTTATTCTTCTTTTCGGACCCATAGACAGGACGCTTGAAAGAATAACCTTTGCGATTGATGTGATAGAAACGGTTCTTGCTGAGCTGGGTATTGACGACGAAATAAACAAGTTCATATCAGACCTGTTCAACGCTATCGTAAACGCAATCGGCGCTGTACAGAAATGGTACAACGAGACCTTCAACAAGGGTTATAAATTCTCACAGAGCAACCCCTGGTTCAGAGCGGATACTGATAAGCTCAGGGGGTACGCAAACCGCCTTTCGTCCGTAAATCGCCGCCTCCGGGCGCTGGACGGAGCTATGCGGGGGCTGTACTGGCAGGTAGGGCTGCTGGATTTGTGGGATATACTTTGTGCAAATATCCTGATTTCCGAAAGCCGCTCTCTTGATAAAGCGAGAAAATACCTTAACAATACCGCAGACCGACTTGAAAAAGCGGATAATAAGGCGAATAATTATATGGGAGGTTAAGCTAATGACACTGTATGAATGTAAATCGGAGCTGCGCTCAATTATAAACGAGCTCAGAAGCATAGAGGCAGGCGTTGAAAGCGATTTCAGAGGAATAGGTCAGGAGCATTGCGCCGACTGCATAGACAAGGTAACGGATAAATACGAATGGGTTATGCAAAAGCTTAATAACGTTAATTACAGTCGTGTTGCAGAATGGGTTGTAAAGGAGTGAAATTTTTATGGCAGGCAGTGAGTTCGGCGGAAAAATAGCTGTTGATACCGAAAAAATAGGTGAAGCTGTTGCTGTATTGCAGAATGCTGAAAATAATATCAGCAGCGAGTTTGAAAGAATGAAGAAAGCTGCAGCCAGACTTGAAGACGGCTGGAAAAGCAGGGCGGGGAGCAAGGCTTGTACCACCATGCATCAGCTGTTCAGAGGCGGCGAGGCGCGCTCTGCGGTTATGAACAATTACGTTAATATTCTTAAGCAGCAGATTAATCCCAATTATATTTCTGCTGAAAAAGAAAATAAATCCTTAGCGGATATTTTTAAGTGAGGTGTTTTTATGCCGCTTATCGAAGTAAATCATCAGCTGCTCCGGGAGGTTGCCGAGGCAGGCAAAAGGTACTGCGAGGAGCAGGAAAAGGAAATGAAGACCGCAAAAGAAAGGGTTGAAAGCCTTTATTATACATGGAGGTCGGCAGACGCCGCCGTATTCAGAAGCAAGTGGGACGATGTTGACGGCGAGGGCTCTGCGGCAAAGGGCGTCAAGGATTCAATAAAGGGCTTCTCCGACGCACTTAATGCCAGCGCAGAGGAGTACAGAAAGGCTCAGGAGGACTCCTATAACGAGGCTTATCATCTTACCCACTGGTGGTAAAAACCGTTCTGCGGCATAACTTTGCGGCATTCTGCCGTTATAACTGGGAGTATTTATGGAAAAGGAACAATTCTTATCAGGCGGTCTGTACCGCATAGAACAAAGGCTCGGCTCGGGCGGCGGAGGCGTAGTATATAAGGCATGGCATACGCATCTGCAGAAATATGTTGTTATCAAGGAGCTTAAGCGGGGCACAAAGGACAGTATCGAAACCCAGCGTAACGAGGTTGAGGCGCTTAAGAACGTAAAAAGCGCCTACCTGCCCCAGGTTCTCGACTTCTTTACGGAAAACGACCGTGTATTTACGGTTATGGAGTTTATCGAGGGGGTAAGCTTTGATAAGCTGCTTGAAAACAACCGCCGCTTTACCCAGTCGGATATTGTAAAATGGTACGGTCAGCTGTCTGCGGCGCTGGAGGTAATACATAAAAGCAATATCTTCCACCGTGACATAAAGCCTGCAAATATAATGCTGCTGCCAGATAACGATGTTTGTCTTATTGACTTTAATGCTGCAATTGTAGGAGAAAGCGATATTAGGCTTATAAGCCGAAGCCTCGGCTATGCTTCCCCCGAGCAGTACGAAATATTTGAAAGATATAAAAATTCCGCAAAGGCGCCCATAAGGTATACAACCTCGGAAATCGACTCCGCCTCCTCCTCGGGAACAGGTCCCGTGGCTAATCTACCCGTTATCGACAATATAGACTGGCGGCTGTCCGATATATACAGCCTTGGCGCTACTATGTATCATCTTCTTACAGGAGTGCGTCCGTCGCCTGTGGCAGACGAGGTGGTAAGCCTGTCGGAGCTGGGAGAGTTTGACGAGGGTCTGGTTTATATTATCGAGTGCTCAATGAACCGCCGCCCCGCAGACAGAATCCCTACAGCCGAGGCGCTTTCCGGAGCGCTTCGCAGCATATACCGTTATGATAAGCGCTGGAGAAGCCTTCAGATTAAGCAGATTGCAGCAGCAATTGTGCTGCCTGTTTTATTTTTCGGCTGCCTGATAACCTCCGTTATGGGCTACAACAGAATGAACGCAGAGAAGGAAGAAAAATATACCTCCCTTCTCCACGAGATAAGAAACGGCGGCTCCCCCGAGGAGACACAGAGCGAAGCTCTCGCCATTTTCGACAGAGCTGACTCCTATTTTGCCCTTGCGGAACGATACTGGGCAGAAGGGGATATTGAAGGCTGCCGCAATTTTATCGACAAGAACTTCGGCGTTCTTGCAGATTACGAAAGGGATGAGAAGAACAGCAAGGCTTTAGCAGGAATTTATTACATACTTGCGGACTGCTACTATAACAGCGAAGAGCGGGATTACGCAAATGCAAGCCAGTACTACGAAAAAATGCTGGACTTCTCCGCAAACAATCCCGTTTATCACCGTGATTATGCAATACTGCTGGCGAAGCTGGGAGACGTTGAGGGGGCAAAGGAGGAGCTTGAAAAGGCGGAGGCTCTGAGGCTTGACGAGGTTTCAATAATCCTGCTCAACGGAGAAATAGATTATGCAGACGGAAAATACGACGAAGCGCTGAGCCGTTTTTCCCAGGTCATTTCCCGTTCCGAGGACGATTATGTGCGCTACCGCGCTTACCATTCCTCCGATGAAATCTATGTTCTTCAGGGAAAATTCAGCGACTCGGTAGGTCTGCTGGAGGACTGCCTCGGAAAAATTCCTCAGAACCGGGTTGCGGAGATGACGGAGCGGCTCGCCCAGTCCTACTATAAAACCGGAGATACGGAAAATGCAATCAGGCTTTTTGAATCCCTTCTCTCCACAAATCCCACCTACAATATGCATCAGAATCTTGTGCTTTTATATCAGAGCGAGAATGACTTTACTCATGCAAAGGAGCTTCTGAACATAATGCAGGGGAGGTTTCCGAACAATTATCGTGTTCCTATGCTTTATGCCTTCGTAGAGTCGGATTATCAGTCCCGACTGGACAACAGCCGGCGGGATTATTCAAAGGTTGTTGAGTACTACAATCAGGCGTCCCAGCTGTATAAAGCCAATGTGCGGCAGGGGGAAGCCGACCCCGAAATGCAGCGGCTTGAAGCGCTTATGCAGCAATTAAAGGATAACTTCTGGATAGAATGAGGTGTATAGTATGAATTTTACGGCAGGAGAAATGATGTTTTACGGCGGAGCTGCGGGAGCGGTAATTGTAATTATCTTAAGCATAATTATTCTGTCCGTTCTTGCAAGGGGCAGGAGCAGGCTTCGCAGGAAATTTGAAAAAGAAACATTAAAGAACCACAAATAATAGCAGAACAGAGAACAGATAAACAGAACTACTGAAAGGAACGAGATAATATGATATGCCCTGATTGCGGCTATGAATTAAGAGATACTGCGAAGTTCTGCGTTAACTGCGGAACTAAGGTAACAGTGGGAAATACGGCTGCAGCTCCTGCTGATGAAAATCAGCAGCAGAAGCAGCCCGTTAAGGAAACCCAGTCTATTTTTGGTATAGGGGCAGTCGGCGATGAAACCGAAATGCTGCCGGTTGAAAACGTGGGCTTTGACAGAACGGAAATTCTGCCGGAGGACAGCGACGATACCGAAATTCTGTCCCAAAGCGGCGGGAATACCGATATTCTGCCTAAACAGGCGGCGGGAGCTGCATATACTGTGGCAGCAGCGGCGACTGCTTCCATAAGGAAAGAGAAAAGCCCTTCGCCGAGGAAATTCAGATCCTCCGATAAGAAGCTCGGCTCTGCTATTTCGGGTATCTTTTCCTTTCTTGTGATAATAGCGGCGCTTTCCGTAGGCGCACTGCTCTATATAACCAACAATCCGGAAATTAAAACCGGGTATTATCTGAATAAGGCTGAGGGAGAGTATCTGGCAGGAAATTACGAGGAAGCCCTTCAGGTATACGACAAGGTAATTACAATAGATTCCGAAAATCCCCGCAGCTATATCGGAATTGCAAAGGTGTACCGCGCCGACGGCGAAAAGGAAAAGGCAATCGACGCCTTATACGAGGGCTACCGTGAAACAGGCTCGGAAAATATATGGACGATGATAAAAAGATACTCGGAAGAGTGAGTTTGTGTGTGAATGGGGGAGAAGAAGCTTCTGCCACAAATCTTAAACAGGAGAGATAAAAATGAAAAAACCGGTTAAAATCGCAATAATTCTATCAATAATCGCAGTTATAATCGCAGCTTCCGCTATTGTCGGCACAAGCATTTACCGCAGCTCGCCGAACTACCTGCTTTCGGCAGCGGAGCGGTATCTTACGGAAATGAACTATGAGGAAGCGATAATCGCCTTTGAGAAGTATCTGGAGATTGAGCCGAGGGACGCTGAGGCGTGGCTTAAGCTGGCTGACGCTTACTATCAGTCGGGCAATCTTGACAAGGCAATAGAGACCCTTGAGAAGGCGCTTACCTTTGTTGAGGACGAGCGGATTCGGGCGAAGCTTGCGGAGTATATGCTTGAAAAGTACCCGCCCGTAACCACGACTACCGCCGCCGCCACTACTGCACCCAAAGAAGAACCGCCACAAACCACAGCAGACACAGCAGCAACAAC
>JBJERK010000010.1:0-1580 GCA_051882255.1 Ruminiclostridium sp. | reverse complement strand
AGCGGCGCAGAAAACGGCTTTTTCCGCCGCTGGGCAGGCTATCAGGCAAGCGTAAATACTCAGTCGGTGCGATTTGCACGAATGAATCAGTATATCGGAATGATACCCTCGGTTATATCTCTTTTGTGCAGTTCTGCTGTAATGTTTCTTAGCGTTTGGTTCGCTATGGAGGGCGATTTTACGGTAGGTATGATTTCAGCCTTTCAGGGCTTTTTAGGCTCATTTACTGCCCCCGCAAGCTCCCTTATTTCCGCAAGCCAGAGCCTTCAGGAAATGCGTACCTCAATGGAACGTATCGAGGACGTTATGCAGTACCCCGAGGACGTCTGCTACAATGCGAAATCCGATGAGGAGGGCGAAAACAAATCCTACGCAAAGCTTACCGGAAATATTGAGCTTAAAAACGTTACTTTTGGCTATTCAAGGCTTGCCGAGCCGCTGATTAAGGACTTTAATCTGAGCCTTAAGCGTGGAGGCAGCGTTGCTCTTGTTGGCGCTTCGGGCTGCGGAAAATCTACGATTTCAAAGCTTATCTCGGGACTTTATCAGCCCTGGGGCGGCGAAATTCTTTTTGACGGAAAGCCCCTCGGAAGCATTGACAGAAGCGTTTTCACAGGCTCTCTTGCGGTAGTGGATCAGGACATAATCATCTTCGAGGACACTATTGCCAACAACATAAAAATGTGGGACAGCTCAATCGAGGATTTCGAGGTTATTCTTGCTGCCCGTGACGCTCAGATACATAACGACATTGTAAAGCGTGAGGGCGGTTATAACTACAAGCTTACCGAGGGCGGCAAGGACTTATCCGGCGGTCAGCGGCAGCGATTGGAGATAGCCCGTGCCCTTGCACAAGACCCCACAATAGTTATACTTGACGAAGCTACGTCAGCCCTTGACGCAAAGACGGAGTTCGAGGTTGTAAAGGCAATCCGTGACAGGGGAATTACCTGCATTGTAGTAGCCCACCGACTTTCCACAATCCGTGACTGCGACGAAATTCTTGTTATGGACCACGGCGAGGTTGTGGAGCGGGGTACTCACTCGGAGCTTTTCGCAAAGGGCGGAAAGTACACCGAACTTGTAACAACGGAATAGGGAGGTGAGCAAATGGGCTGGTTTGATGAACAGATAAAACAGCGGAAAAGCCGTGATGACGAGGAATTTTCCGAGGTTATGGCACAGCTTTCCGACACGATAACCCGAAAAAAGACCGCTACGGAAGCGGACGAAAACGCAAAAATCCGCAGCGCAATTGACATAATTCTGCGGTATTACCACTGCAAGCCGAAGGAAATTCCCGACCGAATTACCGACCTTGACAAGCAGCTTGAATTTGCCTGCCGTCCCTACGGAATTATGCGCAGAGAGGTTAACCTTGAAAGCGGATGGTATCGTGACGCAGTAGGCGCTATGCTTGGCAGAAAAAAGGACGGCACGCCTGTTGCGCTTATCCCTAATAAAACATGGGGTTACAGCATTGTTGAAAACGGGAAAAGAACAAGGCTGAATAAGCGGACGGAAAAGCTTTTAGACAGCGAAGCCTACTGCTTCTACAAGCCTTTTCCAATGAAGAAAAT
>JBJERK010000009.1:0-5936 GCA_051882255.1 Ruminiclostridium sp. | reverse complement strand
CGCGCATTTTTGCGGCGGCTCCGCCGCCGCAAGGCTTCCCCCGTAATCTGCTCTCCCGCGTTTTTTTGTGTTGAAAACGCATTGTTATATTGCACAAATTTTCCTGTTGAAATACAGCATTTCTCATATTCTTTTACAAAAAGTATTGCAGTATTTATTAATATATGATATAATGACTACAAATAAAGGGTTGTTTGTAATGTCATAACTGTAAAATATTACAAAAAACCGTAAATTCTGAAAGGAGACGACAGAAATGGGCATTCAGATACCGGAGGAATATCAGGTTCCTCTGCATCTCTTTCACCAGGGAAACATCACCAAGGCTTATGATTTCTTCGGTTCACATTTTACCGAAAAGGACGGAAAAAGAGGAGTAATTTTCCGTGTATGGGCGCCTAAGGCGGCGGCAGTAAGCGTTGTCGGCGATTTCAATAAATGGGACAGGGCTAAAAACCCCATGAACAAAATCAGCGACGGAGGTATCTGGGAGCTGTTCATTCCGGGGCTTAAGGTTTACGATACCTACAAGTACAGCATTGAAAGCAGCTACGGTCAGGTAAAGCTTAAAGCCGACCCCTACGGCTACCACATGGAAACCCGCCCGAATACTGCAACCAAGATATACGACCTTAACGGCTACGACTGGAAGGACGGAGAATGGCGTGAGCAGATGCGCCATAAGGACGTTTATTCCGCCCCGATTAATATTTACGAGGTGCATTTGAGCTCCTGGCAGCACAAGGAAAGCGAGGACGAGCTTTTCAACTATATGGAGTGTGCAAAGCAGCTTGTACCCTACGTCAAGAAAATGGGCTATACCCATATTGAAATGATGCCCGTTGCAGAATTCCCCTTCGACGGCTCATGGGGCTATCAGGGAATAGGCTACTATGCGCCTACCTCCCGTTTCGGAACGCCCCACGACTTTATGCAGTTCATCGACTACTGCCACCAGAATGGAATCGGCGTAATCCTCGACTGGGTTCCCGCCCATTTCCCCAAGGACGCAGCAGGTCTTTACGAGTTCGACGGTCAGTGCTGCTACGAATACTCCGACCCGCTAAAAATGGAGCATCGCAACTGGGGAACACGAGTTTTCGACTGGGGCAAGCCCGAGGTTCAGAGCTTCCTTATCTCAAACGCAGCCTACTGGTTCGACAAATATCACGTTGACGGTCTTCGTGTTGACGCAGTTGCTTCAATGCTGTATCTTGATTATGACAGGCAGGAGTGGAGACCCAACTGCCACGGCGGAAACGAGAACTTAGAAGCAATTGAGTTCTTTAAAAAGCTTAATGCGGCATTATTCGGACAATTCCCGAATATACTTATGATTGCAGAGGAGTCCACGGCTTGGCCTATGGTTACAAAGCCTGCGGACATCGGAGGTCTTGGCTTCAACTACAAGTGGAATATGGGCTGGATGAACGATATGCTCCAGTATATGTCCATGAATCCCGAATGGCGCCCCGACCACCACAACCTGCTAACCTTCTCTTTCTACTACGCTTTCTCCGAGAACTTTATTCTCCCGATTTCACACGACGAGGTAGTTTACGGAAAATGCTCCATGATTGATAAGATGAGCGGTCCGAGAGAGCTGCGCTTTGCTTCATTCCGTACCTTCCTTGCATATATGATGGCTCACCCCGGCAAGAAGCTTATGTTTATGGGACAGGAGTTCGCACAGTTCAAGGAATGGAACTACAAGACGGGACTTGACTGGGACGTTCTGGAGTTCCCCGAGCATCATAAGCTCTGGGAATACGAGCAGGCGCTCAACAAGTTCTACCTGGAAAACAACCAGCTCTGGGAGGTTGACTACGACTGGACGGGCTTCAAGTGGATTGTAAGCGACGACAACCGCAACAGCGTTATCGCCTTCCGCCGCTTCAACAAGAAGGGCGAGGAGCTTATTGCAGTATGCAACTTCCAGCCTAAAATGCATGAGGAATACAGCTTCGGCGTACCCTACTACGGCGAGTATGAGGAAGTATTCACAACCGAGGACGAGCAGTTCGGCGGCGGCGGCGTAAAGAACGGCGTTGTAAGCTCCCGCAGACAGGATATGCATGGCGAGAAGTTTGCGATTTCAATAAAGCTTGCTCCTATGTCTGCTATGTTCTTCAAGGTTAAGAGCGTTAAGGATTACGACGCTGAACAGGCTGCAATAAAGGCAGCCGAGGAAAAAGCGGCTAAAAAGAAGGCGGCTGCCGAAAAGAAGAAAGCAGCAGAAAAGAAAAAGGCAGCAAAGCCTGCTGTAAAGGCAGCTGCAAAGCCTAAAAAGGCAGCAGAAAAGCCGGCAGCAAAAGTTCCTGCAAAAAAAGCGGCAAAAACAACAGCAGCAAAAACCGTAAAGCCCGCAAAAGCTCCCGAAAAGCCCGCAGAACCCAAGAAGCGGGGAAGAAAACCAAAAAGTAATTAAAATAGAAATATCGGAGGTCTAACACTATGAACCATGTAAAAAAAGAATGTGTAGCAATGCTGCTGGCAGGCGGTCAGGGAAGCAGACTTTACGCCCTGACTCAGAATATGGCTAAGCCTGCCGTACCCTACGGCGGCAAGTACAGAATTATCGACTTCCCGCTGTCAAACTGCGTAAACTCGGGAATCGACACAGTAGGCGTTCTTACCCAGTACCAGCCCCTTGTGCTCAACGAGTACATAGGCAACGGTCATCCCTGGGGTCTCGACCGTGTTCACGGCGGCGTTCATGTTCTCCCGCCCTATGAAACCGCTTCCGGCAAGTCCTGGTACACCGGTACCGCAAACGCAATCTATCAGAACATCAGCTTTATCGACAGATACAATCCCGAGTATGTAGCTGTACTTTCCGGCGACCATATCTACAAGATGGACTACTCCAAGATGCTTGACTTCCACAAGAAAAAGAACGCCGAGGCTACTATTGCAGTACTTGAAGTTCCGTGGGAGGAGGCTTCCCGTTTCGGTATTATGACTGCCGACGAGGAGGGAACAATCACCGAGTTCGCAGAAAAGCCCAAGGAGCCCAAGTCAAACCTTGCTTCAATGGGCGTATATATCTTCACATGGGCAACCTTAAAGCGCCACCTTATTGCAAACGAGCAGGACGAGGGAGCAACAAAGGACTTCGGTAAGAACATTATCCCCGCTATGCTGGACGAGGGCTGCAAGCTTGTAGCATACCACTTTGACGCATACTGGAAGGACGTAGGAACAATCGACAGCCTCTGGGAAGCAAATATGGACTGCCTCGACCCCAACGTTCCCCTTGATATGTACGACCAGAAGTGGAAGATTTATTCAAGAAACCCCGTAATGCCGCCTCATTACGCAGGACCCAACAGCAAGATTGAAAATACCATGATTGCAGAGGGCTGCGACATCGAGGGCGAAACCGATTTCTCGGTACTTTTCGACGGTGTTACCGTTGAGGAGGGCGCAACCGTCCGTTACAGCATTATAATGCCCAACACGGTTATCAAGAAGGGTGCAATTGTCGAGTACTCAATCGTAGGCGAGGAATGTACCGTCGGCGAAGGCGCTCATATAGGCGAAAGACCTGAAAACGTTGAAAACAGAGATGAATGGGGCGTTGCTGTTGTCGGCCATAACGTAAATATCTCCGACAATGCGGTAATTCCTCCCAAAGCTATGATTTCAAAGGATATGTGATTACATTACAGAAAGGAAATTAAATAAAATGGCTAATATGTCTAACGTACTGGGTCTTATCTTTGCCAATATGCACGAGCTTACCGTTACAGACCTTACAAAAAACCGCGCTATGGCTTCCGTTCCCTTCGGAGCAAGATACAGACTTATCGACTTCCCGCTTTCAAATATGGTAAATTCCGGTATTTCAAACGTGGGAATTGTAACAAAATCCAACTACCAGTCCTTACTTGACCACGTAGGCTCAGGCGACGAGTGGGACCTTTCAAGAAAGGCAGGAGGTCTCCACTTCCTCCCTCCGTACAGCAACTACGGAAACGGACTTTACAGGGGCAGACTTGAAGCCCTCGCAGGCGTAAAGCCCTTTATCGAGAAGGCTGACGCAGAATACGTTATAATGGCTGACTGTGACTGCGTAGTAAATATGGATTTAAAGAAGGTTGTTGACTACCACGAGGAAAAGGGCGCTGATATAACAGTCGTTTACGGAAAGAAGACCTTTACCCCCGAGCAGACCAAGACCAGAACAATCCTGAAGTTAAATGACCAGGGCGAGGTTTACGACGTTCTTATAAGACCGGAAATGCTGGGCTGCTTTGACGCAAGCATGAACATTTTCGTACTGTCAAAGGAATTTCTCCTTAAGATTATAAGCGAGGCAGCAAGCAGAAACCTTTACAGCTTCGAGGTTGATATTCTCCAGCACCGTATCAAGGAGTTCAAGGTATTCGGCTACCGCTTCGACGGTTATTATTCACAGATTGACGGTATCCAGGCTTATTACCAGGCGAATATGGACATAATGAACCGTGACAACCGCAAGGCGCTCTTTAACCTTGACGACCCGATTTACACAAAGGTAAGGGACGAGGCTCCTGCAAAGTACGGAATAGAAGCAAGCGCAAAATCCTCTCTTATTGCAGACGGCTGTATAGTTGAGGGTACTGTTGAAAACTCGGTACTGTTCAGAGGCGTTAAGATAGGAAAGGGAGCTGTTGTTAAGAACTGTATTTTAATGCAGGACACCGTTGTGGGCGACAAGTGCGAGCTTAACTATGTAATTGCAGATAAGAACGTAAAGGTAGGCAATTATAAGAGCTTCGGCGGAACAATCGACTACCCCGTATTCATCAACAAGGACTCCGCTGTATAATAATCCGCCCCGTTCACAGGTATAATACTTGTGAACGGGGCTTTTTATGTCTGCTTGAATCAGTTATTGAGTATTCCGTAAAGTATTATTCCTGATTCCGCAAAACTCAAAACGCAGCAGTAAGTCTCAAGAACGTCTGAATCCAACGTTCGAACGGTTATTAGTGTTTTATACATAGCCTGAGACGCTTATATTCCGGTGATGATAAATATTTCAAAAAATTTTCCCGAAAAATGTAACCTTTGACAGCTAAAAGGTGTTTATATAGGTGAAATGTACCATAACAGGGAGGAAAAATATGGAAGACGAACAGATAGTTGCGCTTTACTGGGAACGTTCAGAAACTGCAATTACCGAAACAAAGCAGAAATATAACGGTTATTGCAGCGTTATTGCAAATAACATTCTGAATTCTAAAGAAGAAACAGAGGAATGTGTAAGCGATACATGGCTCAAGGCGTGGAACTCAATGCCGCCGAAAAAGCCCTCGCTTTTATCCCTTTTTCTCGGCAAAATAACGAGAAATCTTGCAATAAACCGCGTGAGAAGCCTGTCTGCGGAAAAGCGTGGCGCAGGGCAGCTCTCGCTATGCCTTGACGAGCTGGCAGAGTGTGTGGGAGAGGGCGAAAGCGTTTCCGAAGGCTTAGAGCTGCGAAACGCCCTGAACGATTTTCTGCGCACGCTTAAGCCGGATACAAGGCGTGTTTTTATGCAGCGCTACTGGTATATGTTTTCCATAAGCGAGATTGCGGAGAAAAATTCAATGAGCGAAAGCGCGGTTAAAACCTCCCTTTCCCGTACCCGCACCGCACTTAAGGAACACCTTGAAAAGGAGGGCATTGAAATATGAAAAAGAACGAAAAGCTGCTTGATACCTTAGGCGAGGTTGACGACGAGCTTATCCCTGTTGATAACGAGAAAACCGAGGCGAAGCCGGAAAAGAAGAAAAGCTTTATAAAGTGGATACCCGCCGTGGGCGGAGTGTGCGCTGCTGCTGCAATAGGAATTTTTGCGCTTAATAATATCGGTATTTTTGGCAGTCAGATTGATACCAACCCTGTTGCAACAACACCGACAACGGAGCTTACCATACCCGTAACCTCGGAAATAACCACAACAACCG
>JBJERK010000008.1:0-5937 GCA_051882255.1 Ruminiclostridium sp. | reverse complement strand
TACCGACAGCGCCGCTAAAGCTGTCATTATCCATTTCATCATACCCGTTTCCCCGCTAATGCTTTTTATACTTTTTTATATATGCTTATGTGCAGTCGGGCGGGAATATGAAAAAAGCTGTGATGTGACAAAATACTGCAAAAAAGGACAAAAAAAGGCAGCCCGCATTTACGCAGAAGCACGGGCTGCAAAGGCAGAGAAAATATTTTCCTTTCACCGATTGGGCAGGCTGCTTTTTTGCCGCAGGAGAGGCGTAAGACAGCCGTTCGGTGATATGCATTTATATAATATCACCAAATAGTGGTTATGTCAACACCATTCGGTATTGTTTGTTATAATTTACACATAATAAACAAACCGGATGGTGATTTTATGGATAATATAACATGTTATCAGAGAATAAGGGATTTGCGTGAGGACGCAGACAAAAAGCAGACGGAGCTGGCGGACGCCTTGTATATGCAGCCTACCCAGTACGGCAGATATGAGCGGGGCGAGCGGGAAATTCCTCTCGGCGTTGCGATAAGCATAGCAAAATATTACAATGTTTCCCTTGATTATGTGGCAGGGCTTTCGGCGGATAAAAATTCGGATTTCGTAAGGCTCAGCGATAAGGAACGGAGGCTGCTTGAAAACTACCGTGCCCTAAGCGACTTCGATAAGGGGCAGGTAAGCGGACTTGCGGAGTTTCTTTCGGGTGCAGGAGAGCGGCAGTGCAAAAAACGACAAAAATCCGATAACAATAAGCCATAAGAATTTCAAAAAAGCACTTGCAAAAAATCTGCTGTTATGATATTATAGAAATACAGGAAAACGTTTACAGACACCGGTGTGTCTGACTGCAAAATAAAACACGAAAGGATTATTACTATGAAATTTTCAGACGGCTTCTGGCTCAATAAGCCCGGCTACGGCGTAAATTACGCTACCCAGTCCTACGAGGTTACCGCTGACGAGAAATCCGTTACGGTTTTTGCAACAAACCAGTGGATTCAGAACAGAGGTATGACCTTAGGCGGTCCTGCACTCGAAATTACCTTTACATCAACCCTCGAAAACTCAATCAAGGTTACCGTTGACCACTACAAGGGACAGGTCCGCAAGGGTCCCTCCTTCGAGCTTTACGAGGACGAGAGCTTCAAGCCTACTATCAACAAGCTTGAAAACGGCGGCTACGAGCTTATTTCCGGCTCAACAAAGGCTGTTATCGGCGGCGCAGGCGGAGCTTGGAGCGTTGAGTACTACTACGGCGACAAGCTGCTTACTAAGCAGGGCTGGCGCACCACAAGCTACATAGAGGAAGAGGCTTGGCGCACAAACAACCGTATGCTTACAAAGCAGGGCGAAAACTTCTACGCAGACAGCGAAACCGACGACAACGCATTTATGCGTGAAATGCTGAATATTTCCGTAGGCGAAAGCATTTACGGCTTCGGCGAAAAGTTCTCCACCTTTGTTAAGAACGGACAGACCGTTGAGGTCTGGAACAACGACGGCGGCACCTGCTCCGAGCAGAGCTACAAGTCCATTCCCTTCTACGTTTCTTCAAGAAACTACGGCTGCTTTGTAAACCACCCCGAAAAGGTTACCTTTGAGGTTGCAAGCGAAAGCGTTTCCAAGGTTGCATTCACCGTACAGGGACAGCACCTTGAATACTTCATCTTCGGCGGCGAAACGATTGCAGACGTAATCAAAACCTATACAACCCTTACAGGCAAGCCCGCTCTTCCTCCTGCATACACCTTCGGCTTATGGCTTACCACTTCTTTCACAACAAACTATGACGAGGAAACCTGCTCCTTCTTTATCGACGAAATGGAGCGCAGGGATATTCCCCTTGAGGTATTCCACTTCGACTGCTTCTGGATGAAGGAGTTCAGCTGGTGCGACTTTACCTGGGACAGCAGAATGTTCCCCGACCCCAAGGCAATGCTCCAAAGATTAAAGAAAAAGAATATCGAAATCTGCGTTTGGATTAACCCCTATATCTCCCAGCGTTCAAGCCTTTTTGAGGAGGGCATGAACAAGGGCTACTTCATCAAGAAGAAGGACGGCTCCGTATTCCAGGCGGATATGTGGCAGCCCGGAATGGCTATCGTTGACTTTACAAATCCCGCTGCCTGCGAATGGTATGCAGAAAAGCTCAAGGCACTCTGCGAAATGGGAGTTGACGCATTCAAGACCGACTTCGGCGAGAGAATACCTACCGACGTGGTTTACTTCGACGGCTCCGACCCCTACAAGATGCACAACTACTACACATACCTCTACAACAAGACCGTATTCAACGTGCTTAAGGACTTCTACGGCGAGAACAAGGCTTGCCTTTTCGCCCGTTCCGCAACCGTAGGCGGTCAGCAGTTCCCGGTACACTGGGGCGGCGACTGCTTCTCCAACTATGAGAGTATGTGGGAAACAATCCGCGGCGGACTTTCCCTCTGCCTTTCCGGCTTCGGCTTCTTCAGCCACGATATTTCCGGCTTTGAGGCTACCGGCTCCCCCGACCTTTACAAGAGATGGTCTGCTTTCGGTCTTATGTCCTCCCATTCAAGACTCCACGGCAACAACTCATACAGAGTGCCCTGGAACTTCGACGAGGAGAGCTGCGACGTTGTACGGCACTTCACAAAGCTTAAGGGAAGACTTATGCCCTATCTTTTTGCAAATGCAGTAAAGGCGCATACAGATGGTATTCCTATGATGAGAGCTATGGTTATGGAATATTCCGCAGACCCGGCTACACATTCCCTTGACAGGCAGTATATGCTTGGCGACAACCTGCTGGTTGCACCCGTATTCAACGAACAGGGCGACGTTTCCTTCTACCTGCCCAATATCGGAACCTGGACAGACATTCAGACAGGCGAAACCCTTGAGGGCGGCAGATGGTACGAGAAGAATTACGATTATTTCGGAATGCCTCTTTACGCTAAGCCCAACTCAATTATTGCTTACGGCAATTTCAAGAGAAACTTTACTTACGACTACGCCGAGGGTGCAAGACTTGTAGTTTACGGACTTGAAGATGGCAAGACCGCCGAGGCCAAGATTTACGACTCCGAGGCTAAGCTTGTTCTTACCGTTAAGGCAGCAAGAAACGGCGACGTTATTACTGTTGTTTCAGAGGGAGAAACTAAGAACTTCACTGTTGAAAGCGCTCAGGGATTAAAGGTTGAGATTAAGTAAGCTTTTGGTGCAGGAAGATTAAGGTTTATGGTATGGAAAGACCCCCGTATCGTGGTGATACGGGGGTTGCTGTATTTTTGCCGGTATAATAAAGCTGTTTTTATCTGCTTGCCGCAGAGATAAGCGGTACAATAACAAGTAAAATGAAGGCTGCAATGATTGATATAGTTATAATAGTTGCCTTTTTCGCCTTTCTTTCCGCCTCATAATCGCTTGCATAAGGGTTATATAAATCTACGCTCTTTCTGCATAAAAGCAGAATAAAGTCATAAAGAGCGCCTATTCCGAACAAGCCGCATGTAAACATATATAGTATGCCCATAGCTATTTTGCCTTCATAAAATTTAAGACCGCCGGCTGTACCGAGAAAGAAGCTGACGGCGAGCGACATTAGCCATACCACAAAGCCATCGTTATCTTCCCTGTCTTTTTTTCCTTTAAAATATAGAATAAACGGGGAAAAAAGAAGAAGAAAAAACGCAACGCAAATGTAAACAATAGCACTTAAGCCCATGGCTCCGCTTGCATAATCATTTTCTTCTATAATTGTACCTATATGCTCTCCGTTATTGTTGTAAATCAGTTTCATAGATATGTACCTCTTTTCGGCAGAATTTATTCGCAATTATATTCTGCATAACGACTTAGCCGTTCCCGCCAATCACCCATTAACAGCCGTCTCCGACCTTTCGCTAAGCTCCTCCTTCGGAGCGAAATCCATGTTGATTATACCAATTGCAGCAAAGCTAAGAGCTAAGAAAATTATCGAAGCCACAGGAATATCCATGCTGAAAGCGGAAGTTAAGCCGAACAGACCAAGGAAATTTTTCAGGTATCCGGATATGAAGTAGGAAGCCCCGGGACTGCTTAAGTTGCTGTTGAAAACAAGCACGAAGAAAATGCCTATAAGATAAATATAAAGAAGGCAGACTACAGACCGCTTTGAGTTCAGCAGAGATTTTTCGTAATCGTAATCAAGATTAAGTATTGACTTAATCAGGAAGATAACAGAAAGTGCTTCGCCAAATATAAACAGTAAATACGGCAGTATGATTCTGCTTATGTCTTTTATGCCGCTGAACTTGAATAAACGCACCCAACCGCCGAAAAAGCTTATGTAGTCTACGGAATTAAGACTGCCGTCAAGCAGCGTCATACAATCCATTAACTCTTTTTCTTCTTCGGAAGCATTCAAAGCTGCCGCCCAACGGATACCATCGTCAAGATTATTTTCAACGATTATTTCCTTAGCGGCAGAAACCGCATCGTCAACCAGCGGGATTGTAAAAACAGGGAAAAATAAGCCTATAATTATTATGATATTAAGGATAATACCCCTGTATCTTTTAATAAACTCAATTCTTTCCGCCTTATCCGCCATGAAGCCTTTCGACTTGAGACTTTTTCCGCAGTGTCCGCAAACGATAGCCTCGTCCTGAATTTCCTCTGCACAGTAAGGACATTTTTTCATTTTTGTTTACCTCTTTCGACAAATTTGATAACTATTTATAGTTATCTATATCAATAGTATAAATCAAATATAATTACTTGTCAATAGGATAATAATAAAATATGGTATAATTTCCGAACAAAACAGGAAAGGACTAATCATATATGGCTTATTATCCAAGAATACGTGACTTAAGAGAGGACAACGACAAAAAGCAGTCCGAGCTTGCGGAATATCTGGGTACGACTGCCCAGTATTACGGCTTATACGAAAAGGGCGCAAACGAAATCTCCTTCGAACGCGCCATAATGCTCGCCAAATACTACAACGTAAGCCTGGACTACATCGCAGGACTTACCAACAACAAGCGCGGTCTTTCCGCAGGCGACCTTTCTCCGAAGCAGCAGGAGCTTCTTGCCGCAGTAGAAAACCTTACGGAAGAAGAAAAGCGCCGCTTTGCAGCCCTGCTCAAAGCCCTTTCGGAGGTGCTGAAATAAGCAGAAAATCTCTTCTTCTCAATAAACACCTGTTTTTCCCGTAAGATATTGACAAATGCCCTATTGTGCTGTATAATGTACTTTAATACGAAAAAGCCAAAAAGCATTAAAGCTTTAGCTGGCTGAAAAGGAGTTCAGAAAATGGTACTTATAGCGGCAATACTTATAGTATACGTCCTTATGGCAATCGGAATCGGCGTATACTGCAACAGAAAATCAAAAACGGTAAGCGACTTCGTCCTTGGCGGCAGAACGGTTGGCCCCTGGATAACCGCTTTCGCTTACGGCACAAGCTACTTCTCCGCGGTTATCTTCGTCGGCTATGCAGGACAGTTCGGCTGGAACTTCGGCGTGGCTTCTACATGGGTAGGACTGGGAAACTGCTTTATCGGCTCTCTTATGGCGTGGGCTTTAATGGGTCGCCGCACAAGGGTTATGTCAAAGCACCTTGAAAGTGCAACAATGCCGGAATTTTTCGAGAAGCGCTATATGAGCAAGAACCTTAAAATCGCAGCGGCGGTTATCGTCTTCCTGTTCCTTATCCCCTATACCGCTTCGGTTTATAACGGTCTTTCCCGCCTTTTCGGTATGGTGTTCAACGTTGACTACTCCGTATGCGTAATCGGTATGGCGGTTATTACAGCGGTTTACGTTATCCTCGGCGGCTATAAGGCTACCGCTTATAACGATTTTGTGCAGGGACTTATAATGCTGGCAGGTATTGCGGCTGTCGTAATCGCAACCCTTAACAGCAGAGGCGGCTTCTACGAAGCATTCCGCCAGCTCTCGGAAATCGAATGTGCT
>JBJERK010000007.1:0-5957 GCA_051882255.1 Ruminiclostridium sp. | reverse complement strand
CCAACGGTATTAAGCTCAGCAACCGCCTTGTTCCACTTTTCTTCCGTTTCCTTGTCGTCCTCTGCCGAAAACCAGAGTTCATTTCTCCATGTACCGAATTTTAAACCGATTATGTAAGGCTTTTTCATATCAATCTTTCCTTTTTATTACTTCTTGTTGTTTTTGATTTTATCCCTTGCAAAGCGTACCCCGAACATAGCCAGCGCCACAAGGAAAACGAAAATTATAAGGGTTATATGCTGACTTTCGGTTACGTTTACCTGCACAAGATTAAGCGCTCCCGAAACCTTAAAGCCCTCAATCGTTTCATCAAAGCTTCCTGCGCTTGCAAGTCCAAGATAGAAATTTCTGAAATAGGGGCTTGCTTCGCCGCTTTCGTAGCTTATTGTAAGCCGTATTTTCGCCGCATTTTCGGGGAAAACAGCATATCCCGAGTCGCTTCCGAGGCTGTAACGGCGGAAGCTTCCGTCCTGCAAGTCCTCTCCCGTATCAAAGGCTGATATTACCCCGCCCTCGCTGTCGAGAATTTCAATAACTGCCTTTCCCGTGCCCTTTCCGCTGTAATTTCCCATATCGAAATAAAGGAAAAAGCCCTTAGCGCCCTTTGTTTCAAACTCAGCGTAAGCACTGCCCTTTTCGTTAAGGGAGATAACCCCGTGCTGGCTGTTGTAGCTTACCGTACCGCCTGTCCAGCCCTCGTTATAAGCGGCAAGCAGATTTTCGGAAGAGTCTGCAAATGCGCAGAAAGTAAGGGTAAGCGCAGCTACTGCCCCTAAAAAAAGAGCAACTAAGCGCTTCATCTGTTTCTCTCCTTCAAAGCTCTGTCGATTGTGCGCTTAGCGTCCCGCTCCGCAATGCTGTCCCGCTTGTCGTGGAGCTTTTTACCCTTGCAAAGACCAACCTGCACCTTAACTCTGCTGCCCTTGAAGTACATCGAGATAGGGATAAGGGTAAGTCCGCCCTGCTTGACCTGCCCGAAAAGGCGGAGGATTTCCCGCTTGTGCATCAGCAAGCGGCGCTCCCTCAGCGGGTCTTTATTGAAAATATTTCCCTTTTCGTAGGGGGAAATGTGCATCTGCTTAACGTAAGCCTCGCCGTTTTCAATCGCAATCCATGCGTCCTTAAGGTTCACGCCGCCCTGTCGGATTGACTTTACCTCTGTGCCCGTAAGCTCAATGCCCGCTTCAAGGCTTTCTATAATGAAATATTCGTGCCGTGCCTGTCGGTTTTCGGAGATTGTCTTTAAGTTTTCTGACATTTTCTTTTCCTTTTCAAATCCACTGAATAAAGCCTGTTTTGTCCTTACGGTTATAGCCCGCCCGCTCGTAGAAACGAAGGGTCTCTTCCTTTTTCGAGCCTGTCATAAGCATAAGCTTGTAGCAGTTTTCCGCTATCGCTATTTCTTTCGCTTTTTGGAGGCAGGCAGACGCAAGTCCCCGGTTTCTGTAATCCTCGTGGGTAACTACATTCTCAACAACAGCGTAGGGTCTTAGCTCATGGGTTAAATTCGGTACAATCACGCATACGCAGGTTGAAACGATTTTCCCGTTGTCATCAGCCACAATTATATGGTGATTTTTGTCTGCAAGTATGCCATCCCAAAGCTTTCTGAGCTTCTCGCTGTCCTCGGGTACGGACTTTTCGTGCAGCATTGTGTAAAGCTCCAGAAGTCCGAAGAGGTCCTTTTCCTGTACTTCCCGTATTGTCATAGCTTTGCTCCTTTTGTTCCCTTTGCTCCGCCGAAGGTTGCGGTTTCAAGAATGTTGGTATCAAAGGAGAAGTTGAGCGCCTTGTTTTCCCGCTCTCTCTTAAGCGCAAGACTAATCATTCTGTCCAAAAGCTCGGAATACTTAACTCCGATAGGCTCCCAGAGATAAAACGCAAGGCTTCCCGGAATTGTGTTGATTTCGTTTAAGTAGATATTGCCCTTTGCCATATCAATCATAAAGTCGATACGGGCAACGCCGCTGCACCCAAGAGCCTGGAATGCCTTAACCGCCATATTCCGTATAGTTTCTCTTGTTTCGCTGTCAATATCAGCAGGAATTTTTCGCTTAAGAGAAGCCATACCGCTTTTTCCCGACTTTGTGCCGCCGGTATATTTGTCCTGATAGCTTAAAATTTCGTCGTTTGCAAGAGGCTCTTCGCACTCGCTGGCTTCTGCGCTTTCGTAATCTCCGAGAACGGAGCAGTTTATCTCCTTAAGCTCGGTAATTGCGTTTTCGACCAGTACCTTTATTGAGAAGGTAAAGGCGTATTCAAGTGCGCTTTCCAGCTCCTCACGGTTCTTAGCCTTGCGTATTCCTACGCTTGACCCAAGGTTAAGGGGCTTAACGATAACGGGATATGTGGTCTTACTTTCGATTTTTTCAAAAACCGTCTGCGCCGATTTTGTGTACTCCTTGACGTTTACAACGGAGCAGGGAAGTACGGGAATACCGTTATCCGCAAAAACCGTTTTCATAACGTACTTATCCATGCCCACCGCCGAGGAAATAACGTCGCAGGAAGCGTAAGGAACGCCAAGGGTCTGCAAATATCCCTGCAAAACTCCGTCCTCAACGTTTGTGCCGTGAACGACAGGAAGAACTACGTCAATTACCGCAGCTAAGTTATTGCCGAACTTCTTAAGCGGGTATCTGAGCAGGTGCAGTCCGTCGCTTTCCTTTACGGGAATAACACGGCTGCTTTCCTTAAGAAGTGCGGGAATGTTCTTGTAGCACTCGATTTTGCCTATATTTTCGCCTGTGTAGAAATCTCCGTTCTTTGTGATATAAACAGGAGTAATATCGTATTTTTCGGTGTTAAGGGAGCGGCACGCCTGCAGGGCGGAGATAACCGAAACCTCGTGTTCAACGCTCTTTCCGCCGAAAAATACTCCGACTCTTATTTTCATGATGTTATGTCCTTTCAGTTGTTCTTTCGTTTGTATCAGAAATTGTCCGGCAGGTCGTTTTCAAGCAGAATAACCCTTTTTCTGCCGGGCTGTATAGAGTAGGCGGTGTTCAGCGCCTCGTTAAGGTCCTTAGCCACAATAATCCTGTTTTCGGGGAATTTTTTTGCAAGCAGCCCTTCCTTGATAGGGGGCGCCTGTCTTTCGCCTACGAGAATTGCAATATCGCAGCAATCCGCCGCTGCTTCGCCCAGCTCCTTGTTAAGCTGATACTCTCTTTCGCCCAGCTCTATCATACCCGGAGTTGCAACAATTCTCAGCCCCTCGAACTTTGACAGGACGGTAAGGGCTGCCCTTGCTCCCGCAGGATTTGAGTTGAAGGCGTCGTCGATAATTGTAACGCCGTTGCCCTTGTCGAGAACCTCAAGACGGTGGGGCGCAGGCTCCAGCCGCTTTACGGGGAAGAGAAGCTCGTCAAAGGAAACCTCGAGGGTGTGAGCGACCGCAATTGCACCTACTATATTCTGAACGTGATGCTCGCTTAAAAGCTTTGTGGTAAAGGTTTTCTGCTCCTCGCCGTGGCAGACGGTAAAGGTCGTGCCCTTTTCTGAAACGGTAATGTCCTTTGCGTAATAGTCATAATTTTCGCCGTACATTCCGTAGGTTACCTTTTTCTTGTCGGTGCCGTGATTTCTGATAAATTCGTTGTCGTAGTTCAGGAAAACTATGCCGTCGGTTATGCAGTCTGCAATCTCAAACTTAGTATTGATGATATTTTCAATTGAGCCGAAGGTTTCAAGGTGCTGCTCGCCGATTGATGTGATAATGGAGTGCTTCGGGTGAACTATGTCGCAGATTTCCTTGATTTCACCAACGCCCTTTGCCCCCATTTCGCAGAGAAAAATCTCGTGTGTAGCGTTAAGGCTGCCCCTTATGGTTTTAACTACGCCCATTGTGGTGTTGTAGCTTTCGGGGGTCATAAGCACGTTGTACTTTGCTGACAAGAGCTTTTCAAGGTAGAACTTTGTCGAGGTTTTTCCGTAGCTTCCCGTAATACCGATAACGGTTGTGTTAGGAAGCCCGTCGATTATCCGCTTTGCGTCGTTAATATAGTATCTGTTTATGCCTTTTTCTATGGGCATATTGATAACATTCGCAATCACAGGCATAAACAGGGAGAAAATCTGCCAGAGGCAAAGCAGGGTAAGGTGAATACCGCTGTAATACAGGAAAATCGTTGAAAGAGCGCATACTGCACCATAAATAATAACGGCAGTAACGCACATTCTGATTACTCTTTTTGTAAAAACAAGCTTCTTCTTTGCCTTTTTCGGCTTGCAGAAGATAAGCCCCAACAGCATAATTCCTGCACATATAAGCAGATCGGAAAGCTGTACTCCGTTATCGGGGCGCAGGACAACACAGAAAACCGCCGCATATACAATTGCAAGAAAAGGGAAGAGGTGACGAAGCAGAACGTTTCCGATATTTACCCTTGTCCAGTGCGCCTGTTCCTTTGCGCTGTATGAATTTAGCTGGAACATGTGCATATAGTGGATAAAGTTTACCGAAAAGCTTGCTAAAAGCGCTGCAAAGAAGATGATATAACCTAAGAGCATAAATTCTGTCCTTTACTGTTTTATATTTAAAAAAGAGGAGATTATCTTAAGGAAAGCGTACTGTTGTTCCATAAAGGCAAAGTGACCCGCATTTTCCAGCACCACAAGCCCCGCATTCTTCATTTCCTTTTCCATTCTCTCCCCGTCGGAAAGGGGCGTTGAGTCGTCGTTCCTGCCCCAGATAAGGAGAACCTCCTGCGAAATCAGCGGAAGCAGGGGCGACAAATCCTCGTTTACCGTCTTTACTAAAGTCTGCCGCATAAGGGGAGAAGCCGCAAGATAATCCGCCGAGCCGTGCTTTTTGCGTAGGTTTTCAAGGGCGTTGGGGAAAAGGGTCTGCATAGGCTTTGTGGAAAGGAATTTCTTGCCTTTCTGATACAAAGCGGCTTTTTTCTTAGCCTTTTCCGACTGTACCGGCTTAATTCCCGCCGCACCCGTAAGTATAACCTTTTCACAGGACAGGGGGCAGTCCTTTCTTGAGAGAAGCTTTATAATTATCCGCCCGCCGAAGCTATGCCCTAAAAGGACAGCCTTTTTTATCCCCAGCTTTTCGCAGAATTTCAGTATAAAATCCGCATAGTCGTCCACGCACCATGGAGCGGGCGGCTCATCGGTTTCCCCGAAGCCGGGCAGGTCGGGAGCAACAACTCTGTAATCGGAGCGGCACTGCTCTGCAACCCCGGAAAAAAAGGTTATATTTGTACCCCAGCCGTGAAGCAGGAGAATAGAATCTCCCTCTCCCTCGTCAAGGTAGTTTGTCTTTATGCCCTCAATATCGGTAAACAAAAGGAAAGCCCTCCGTATACTAATAAAAATACAAAATATATTATACTCTTATTATAGTCTTTTGTCAAGGAAAACAAGGGCGGATTTGCGCCGCCTGGGTCTATAAAACGACAAAAACCCCGCCGCAGCAGCAGACGGCAGGGAGAATGTCAGATAAGGAGGTATAACAGCGCAAAGAGTATAGGCTTTTCGGCGCCCTGCCTGTAAAGGAGAATTACAAGAAGTATTACAAGCAGAGCGTCGCTGTCTGCGGAAAAGGAGGACAGGAGCTTATCAATACCGTCCATGTGCGCCGCCGCTTCTTCCGCATCTCGGGCAGACGTACTGCCCCTTAGGCGGTTCGCTTCTTTCGGGGTGCGGCTCTGCCGCCTGTGCAAAGCTTCGCATAATTTCGGTCTTGCTTTTCATTTCCGCCAGCATTTCTGCTGCGGATTTAAGCTCCTCATCTGTGCAGTCGCCGTTTATAAGCTCCTCTGCGCTGTAAACTCCGTATTTCCCGCCGCTTTCTTCCGCTTCCTTTTTAGGTGCAGCAGCTTCTGCTCCGGAGTTTTCAGCGGCGGCTTCGGGGATTTCGTCAATGCTCTCTGCGGTTTCTTCTGCGCTCTCGCCGATTTCTTCCGCAGTTTCGGAAATGTCGTCAATGCTTTCTGCGGTTTCTT
>JBJERK010000006.1:0-5978 GCA_051882255.1 Ruminiclostridium sp. | reverse complement strand
ATATTAGCAAAATTACCTTTGTGCGGCAAGACGAAAGCTTTGCTCTTTGTGTTGCAGGCGGTGACAGCAAGCTTCTTACCCGCTCACAGGGTATCGGTAAGAAAATTGCAGACAGAATTATACTTGAACTTAAGGATAAGCTTTCGGGACAGCTCGAAAATATCTCAAAGGAAACCTTTGCGGAGCTTTCGGGGGCAGCAGTTCCAGCAGGAAACAATGCTGCCGAGGCAGTTTCTGCTCTTGTTGTTCTCGGCTTTACAAACGCACAGGCGCAGAAGGCTCTTTCGGGGCTTTCTCCCGACCTTACGGTTTCCGAAATGGTAAAAGAGGGGCTTAAGCGGCTTGGCGGAAACTGATTTGAACAGGAGAATTTACAATGATTGAAATGAACAGCAGCGAGGAGCGCAGTTCACGGCTTATCGAACCGGAGCTTACTCCCGCAGACGTGGATATAGAATACAGCCTTCGTCCTAAGCACCTGAACGAATATATCGGACAGGACAAGGTTAAGGAAAATCTGAAAATATTCATTGAAGCTGCAAAGGCACGAGGCGAAAGCCTTGACCACGTTCTGCTTTACGGTCCTCCGGGACTTGGAAAAACCACCCTTGCAGGCATAATTGCCAACGAGATGGGCGTAAATATTAAAATAACCTCGGGTCCCGCAATTGAAAAGCCCGGCGACCTTGCAGCCCTGCTCACAAATCTTAAGGACGGAGACGTTCTCTTTATCGACGAAATTCACCGTATTTCAAGACAGGTTGAAGAGGTGCTCTACCCTGCTATGGAGGACAATGTTCTCGATATTATAATAGGTAAGGGACCTTCCGCCCAGTCAATCAGAATTGACCTGCCGAAATTTACCCTTGTAGGCGCAACCACCCGCGCGGGTCAGCTTACAGGTCCTCTTCGTGACCGCTTCGGCGTAATACAGCGCCTTGAGCTTTATACCGAGGAGCAGCTCTGCGATATTATAATGCGTTCTTCGGTTATTCTCTCTATCCCTACGCAAAAGGACGGTGCTGCGGAGCTGGCAAAGCGTTCAAGGGGTACTCCCCGTATTGCAAACAGGCTTTTAAAGCGTGTTCGTGACTTTGCGGAGGTAATGGGCGACGGAAAAATCACAAAGGAGCTTACTGATATTGCACTTGACAGGCTTGAAATCGACAAGCTGGGTCTTGACAGCCTTGACAGGCGTATGCTAACTATGATAATCAAGGGCTATAACGGCGGGCCTGTTGGACTTGATACCCTTGCCTCTGCCCTTGGCGAAGAAGCGGTTACTCTTGAGGATGTTTGTGAGCCTTTTTTAATGCAGCTCGGATTTATTGCAAGAACGCCCAGAGGCAGAACCGCAACCGCCCTCGCCTACAAGCATTTAGGGCTTGAGCAGATGGGGCAGCAGACTTTCTGAAAAGGAGCTATTTTATGGGAAGACTATTCGGAACAGACGGAGCAAGAGGAGTAGCGGTAACAGAGCTTACCTGCGAGCTTGCCATGAATATAGGAAAAGCTGCGGCTATTGTACTGACAAAGCACAAAACCGCAGGCAGCCGTGCCAGAATACTTATCGGCAAGGACACAAGAGTTTCCTCGGACATACTTGAAGCCGCACTAATTTCGGGTATTATGTCGGTAGGTGCAGATGTGGAGCTTCTCGGGGTAGTACCTACTCCTGCGGTTGCTTATCTTGTAAGATTTTTTGACGCTGACGCAGGAGTTATGATTTCTGCTTCGCATAACAGCGTTGAATATAACGGAATCAAGCTTTTTTCCGGCTCTGGCTTTAAACTTCCGGATGAGGTTGAAAATGAAATTGAAGCTCTTATTCTCGACCACCCGGAGGATATTACGCTTGCAAGCGGTACAGCCGTAGGACGGGTTAAGAAACTTGACAATGCGGTTTCGGAGTATGTAAAGCACATTATTTCAACTGCAAATACAGACGTTAAGCACCTTAAGGTGCTTGCTGACTGTGCAAACGGAAGCGCAAGCGCTACAGCACGTGATATTTTCACTCGGCTTAACGTGGACTTCGATATAATAAACGCAGAGCCCGACGGCTGCAACATAAACGAAAAGTGCGGCTCAACCCATATCGACTTAATGGCAGATATGGTTAAAAAGGGCGGCTACGACTTGGGAGTTGCATTTGACGGAGACGCAGACCGCTGTCTTGCTGTTGACAGCACAGGAAAAATCATTGACGGCGACAAGCTTATTGCAATACTTTCCAACAATATGAAAAACAAGGGCGCTCTTAAGAACGACACGGCGGTTGTAACCGTTATGAGCAATCTCGGGTTTCACAAATATATGGAAACAAACAGCCTGAAAACCGTATGCACGGCAGTTGGCGACAGGTATGTGCTTGAAGAAATGCTGAAAAGCGGCTATAATATAGGCGGAGAGCAGTCGGGACATATTATCTTCCTGGACTACGCCACAACAGGCGACGGTCAGCTTACCGCAGTTCAGCTTATCTCCTATCTTGCGGAAAGCGGCGAGAAGCTTTCCGACCTTGCGGCACAGTTTACCGACTACCCGCAGCTGCTTCTCAACGTAAAAATAACCGAGGACAAAAAGGGACTCTGGAACAAGAACGAGAACATACTGTCCTCAATTAAAACCGCAGACGAAGCTACGGAAGGCAGACTTCGCATACTGATAAGAGAAAGCGGAACAGAACCGCTTGTAAGAGTTATGCTTGAAGGCGAGCGGAGCGAAGAAGTAGAATACTACGCTAATCTTATTGCAGATACAGTAAGAAAAGAGCTTTGCTGAAAGGAATAATGCTATGGCAAAACTTCAATGCGAGCTGAAAGGCAGATTTGACGCTATTGTAAATACAATTGAAAGCGGTATTGTAAATTCAGGTATAAGCGCAAGCAAGGAGGATTCTTCCAGCTTTTACGGCGAAAACTCCCGCTGTACCGTGCTTGTTTTCGAGCGTTACAGTATGCTTGGCGACAACCGTGTAAGCCTTAATGTAACCCTTTACGAAACAGGCGACCACATATATATGAGCGCAATCGCCGCAGGCGGAAGTCAGGCTATGCTGTTCAAGTTAAATACCTTCGGAGAAAGCGCATTTCTTGATGTACTCAAAAAAATAGTAAAGCCATTTCAACTTTATTGATAAAGGAATTTAAAGAATGAGAATTGCAGAAAACTGGCAGGATTATCGTCTTATTGACGCATCGGGCGGAGAACGTCTTGAACGCTGGGGCGACATCACCCTTATACGTCCCGACCCGCAGATAATCTGGGAAAACCCTTCCCCTGCCCCCGAATGGAAAACGGCTCACGCAAAATATAACCGTTCCTCCTCCGGCGGCGGCTCCTGGGATTACAGGAAGAGGTTTTCCGAAAGCTGGACAATAAAATACAAAGACCTTACCTTTATGGTAAAGCCTACAGGCTTCAAGCATACGGGGCTTTTCCCTGAACAGGCTGTAAACTGGGACTACTGTGATAAGCTTATACGAGGTGCAGGCAGAGAGATAAACGTACTCAACCTTTTCGCCTATACAGGCGGCGCTACCCTCGCCTGTGCAAATGCAGGTGCTAAGGTGTGCCACCTTGACGCAGTAAAGGGAATGGTTGACTGGGGAAAGGAAAACGCAAGGCTAAGCGGTCTGTCCGATAAGCCGATTCGCTGGATTACCGACGACGCTATGAAGTTTCTCGGCAGAGAAATCCGCAGAGGAAACAAGTACGACGGAATTATCCTCGACCCGCCAAGCTACGGACGGGGAACAAACGGCGAAATGTGGAAGCTGGAGGACTGTATCTACGAGCTTATGCTGCGATGCACCGAGGTACTTTCGGAAAAGCCTCTTTTCCTGCTGCTGAACAGCTACACAACAGGGCTTTCTCCCTCTGTTATGGCATATCTGCTGTATATGACAGTAGGAAAAAAATACAAAATAAAGGTAGAAGCGGAGGAAATCGCACTTCCCGTTGACAGAACGGGACTTGCAATTCCCTGCGGAAATACGGCTATCGTACACTTTGAATAAAGGCGCGAATATGAATATTATTGAAGTAAAAAATCTTGAATTTGAATACAGAACATACGACGAGGACGGAAATGTAACCGAATGCAACAAGGTTCTGAAGGGTATCAACCTTGAAATCCCACAGGGACAGTTTGTTGCGGTTTTAGGGCATAACGGCTGCGGAAAATCCACCCTTGCAAAGCACTTCAACGGCATACTTTCCCCTACCTCGGGAAAGGTTTTCGTTAAGGGATTTGACGTTTCCGATGAGGAGCATATTTTCGATGTGCGGCAGACGGTTGGAATGGTTTTCCAGAATCCCGACAACCAGCTTGTAGCTACCGTTGTTGAGGAGGACGTTGCCTTTGCTCTGGAAAATCTGGGCGTACCTCCCGAGGAAATACGCCGCAGAGTTGACGAAGCGCTTAAAACCGTAAATATGTACGACTATCGGGAGCATTCTCCCCACCAGCTTTCAGGCGGACAGAAGCAGCGTATTGCAATTGCAGGCGTACTTGCTATGCGCCCTGACTGCATTGTGCTGGACGAGCCTACCGCTATGCTTGACCCTAAGGGCAGGCAGGAGGTTATGAAAACCATAAAGCTGCTGAACAGTCAGGGAGTTACTATTGTTCTCATCACCCACTATATGGACGAAGCAGTTCAGGCGGAGCGGGTTATCGTAATGGACGACGGGAAAATCATTATGGACGACGTTCCGAAAAAAATCTTTGCTCAGGTGGAAAAGCTGAAAGAACATTCCCTTGACGTTCCTCAGGTTACAGAGCTTATGTACGAGCTGAAAAAAAGCGGTGTGAACGTACCGGTTGACGTACTTACTGAACAGGAATGTGCGGAGGAGCTGCTGAAATTAAAGCACGGACAGCTTACTGCAAAAAAAGAGGAAGAAAAGGAAAACACAAAGGGAATTTACAGCGAGGTTGCCGCAGAGATACGAAATCTCACCTACAAATACAGCGTGGGAACGCCCTTTGAGTCAACAGCCGTTGACAATGTAAGCCTTGCAATCAACAAAGGAGAATTTATCGGCGTTATCGGTCACACGGGAAGCGGAAAATCCACCCTTATACAGCACCTTAACGGGCTTTTAAAGCCAACCTCCGGCGAAATCCTTATTAACGGCAAGAATATCTGGGACAAGGACTCGGATATTCGTGCAGTACGCTTTATGGCGGGGCTTGTTTTCCAGTATTCCGAATATCAGCTTTTTGAAGAAACGGTTTACAAGGACATAGCCTACGGTCCTAAGAATATGGGGCTGAGCGAGGAGGAAACGGACAAGCGGGTGCGCGAGGCAGCGCAGGATATGGGGCTTGACGAAGAGCTTTTAAACCGCTCCCCTTTCGACCTTTCCGGCGGACAGAAGCGAAGAGCCGCCCTTGCGGGTGTAATTGCTATGAAGCCCGAAATCCTTATTCTGGACGAGCCTGCCGCAGGTCTTGACCCAAAAGGCAGAGATACGGTGCTTGACGAAATATACGAATACCACAAAAACTCGGGCACGACTATATTGCTGGTTTCCCACTCAATGGAAGATATTGTAAAATACGCAGACAAGGTTCTTGTTATGAACAGGGGCAGGCTTTTCTGCTTTGAAGAAACCGATGAGGTTTTCAGCAGAGCAAGAGAGCTGGAGCAGGTAGGACTTGGCATACCGCAGATTACAAGACTTTCACATATACTTGCTGAAAATGGTATGAGCCTTGGAGAAGATATATATACGATTGATAGAGCAAAGAAAAGGATTCTGGAGATTATAAATGCTTAAGGATATTACTATCGGACAGTTTTTCCCCGGCAATTCGGTAATTCACCGTATGGACAGCCGCTTTAAAATTGTCCTTGACATAATTTACGTTGTTATGCTGTTCGTAGCCTCAAATTTCTACGGACTGGCTATTGCAGGAATTTTCATTATAATGGCTTATGCGGTTTCGGGAGTAAGCTTTAAGATGA
>JBJERK010000005.1:0-1605 GCA_051882255.1 Ruminiclostridium sp. | reverse complement strand
GTAAATGCTCATCAGGCTCAACCGGCTTGTATTCAAGGTCAAGACCGTACATAGGCGTACTGAGAGATTCCGCAAGAGCCTTTACCGCCTTCGGAATTTCGGGAGAAAAGTCCATATACCAGTCTATACTTTCAAGAATATACCGCCGCCTGAAATCCTCGCTTGCAGCAAAGGCGCTTTGCAGATTGTGCAGTCTGTCCGCCGCCTTTACCGCAAAGGCGATTGGGTTTGCCCTTATCCCCGCAACATACTCCGACATAACGTAGCCCTTTTTCTTTGTGAGCAGCTTTACCGCTTCAAGCACCTTTGCGCCGCCGATAGCCTCAATTTCCGCTTCCGTGGCGTCTGTATCCTCAAGCAGGTCGTGAAAAAGTCCTGCTATCTGATAATCTATTTCATATCCATTTTCCTTAAGCATTTGCGCTACCGCTATCGGGTGGGTAACATAAGGCTCTCCGCCCTTGCGGTACTGCCCCTCGTGCTTTTCCGTGGCAAGCTTAAGCGCCGCCTTGTATCTTTCTTCGTCCGTCATATCATTAGCCCTGCTTTATATCTGCGTACATCTTGAAAAGGTGCTTTGCCTGTCTTTCGGCACGCTCTTTTTTGCGGACGGACAGGGAGATAAACTCAGCCGCCTGCTCTTCGGTATAGCCGCCGTTTAGGAGTACTGCACGACAGAGAAAACGAAGGGCTGTATTCGATACGAGAATATCAAGCTCACTGCCTTTCAGTACCTTTTTCGCAAGCTTCAAAGCAAGCTCCCTGTTCTTTTCAAGAGCCTCCTGCAAATCGCCGATAGTTTCGATTTTCAGCCATTTAAGCTGATTTATGTAGTTATCTGCGGAGGCAAATGTGATTTCAGAGCCTTCTATTGCGGCGATTTCAGCAATAAAGTCCTGCATTTTCTTGTTGAGCTGCATATACTCGTTGATTGAAACTATGTCGATAAGCACGTCTCCGGCGCAGTCGCTCTTTATCTTCTCACGGATTGTTTCGGTGTAGTTGTTCATCGTGTCTCTTACACGGATAAACTCGTCGTCCGCAATTTCCATAAGTCCTGCAAGTCTTGCAAATTCACGGGTAACCTCCCGGGGTACACCAAACTTGCTCTTGTAGCCTAAGTCGTGGTTGATTGCAGACCATGCGTGCTGGAGCATTGTTCTTATCTGTATCTCAAAGCGCTTTCCGCAAAGCTCCTTGGGGTAGCCCCTGTCCTCGGGGAGAGAGCAGATGTAATGCAGCGACAGGTAGCCGAAAGTATCCGCTTTCAAAAGCGCACGCTTGTCCGAGGAATTTTCCCAGTCGATTGTAAATGCGCTTTCAACCAGCTTTCCGAACTTATCAACGTCGTCTCCGAAGTAGCAGATAACTCTTGCACCTAAAATATCCGTAAGGTCCTCGAATTTCTGATACCAGTCGCCGCTTTTATAAAGCTTTCCCTCAAGGCTTTTTTCGCCCTTTACACGGTGCTCAATGCCCATAACAAGAATACCTGCGTCGGAAGCGATTTTACGCAGCATTTCGTGGACTATGTCACCAAGGCGGATAAAATCGTCCTTGTTCTTTCGGTAGTCCTCCATAATCATACGGTCTTTGATGTTCATA
>JBJERK010000004.1:0-6032 GCA_051882255.1 Ruminiclostridium sp. | reverse complement strand
CGGCGGGGCTTTCTTCCGCTGCGGCGGGGCTTTCTTCCGCTGCGGCGGGGCTTGCTTCTGCACCTAAAATATTACCGAAAGAATCGCAGACGGAAATAATATCCCCGTCGGAAAGCTCGTAGTCCTCGTTTTCCTCTTTTCCGTTTACGATATATTCTACCCCGTCAAGCTCTGCGTCAAGGTTTCTCATAAGGTCGCCAAGGGTTACGTTTCCCGTAGTTTCAATCTCGTCAAAGGGCTGAATTTCGTAGTCGGCGGGCTTTTCTCCGCCGTTTACAAAGGCTTTAAGCCCGATAGGGTGCTTTTCGCCGCCAAAGTTTACAAAGCCCTCGGCAAATCTTCCGTAATTCAGCAGGTCGGAAAGCTTTGCCGCCGCATTAGCGCCGCTTACTGCGGGAACAAAGCGTATTCTGTCGCCCTGTGAAACCTTTGTCATAATAGAGGCGGGTCTGTCGTTGACGTAAACCTCTGCCGGGGTCATAGCGCCGCCCTTTATAGTCCTGCGGCTTCCGTTAAGAGTAAAGGAAAGGCTCCTTCCGCTTCTTCCCATAATTTCAGCCGACTTGTAGCCTGCTCCCGTAAGCGCCTCGTAAACGCTCAGCTGCTTTGTGTCGAAAACTCTTACCTTGCTGTCGTTTACGGTAACAACCGAGAAGTCATAGCCCTGATTGAGTACCGAAGTAACCGCAATTCCAAGTGGAGTTACATACTCCGCTCCGAGTTTTGCGCCGCCCTCGTCAACATTTTTCAGAAAATCTCCGCCGCCGATAGCAACCCTTGCTTCGTCAAGCTGTAGCTTCTGTGCAATAGCCGTGGGCAGTCCCTCGATAAGACTTCCTCCGCCTACAAGGAAAACTGCGGCGGGAGAGCCGCCGTTTGCGGAAATAATAGCGCTGCAAACCGTTTCCGCAAGAGCGTCGACAGCGGGAGTTACCATTTTCAGTATATCCGCAGCCTTTACCTTATGGGGTATGCCCAGAATATCCCTGTACTCAATCTCACTTTCTCCGCCGGAGCAGCTCTGCTTTAAGGTTTCCGCTGTATTGAAGTCAACAAGATATGTCCTTATAATTTCTTCCGTGATTTCGTCCCCTGCTGTGGTTGCCATAGCATAAGCGCAGACCGCTCCGTCCTTTGCAATCGCAATATCCGAGGTTCCTGCACCTATATCCACGAGGGCAATATTTATAAGCCGTATTTCGGGAGGAACAATAACGTTCATAGCCGCAATAGGCTCCAGCGTAAGGCTTGTAACTTCAAGCCCGTTCAGATCCATTACCGCATAAAGTCCCTCAACAACAATGCCGGGCAGGAAGGCAGCCACAAGCTCAATCTGTGCAGTTCCTCCCTTATGCCCTTCAAGGCTTATTATCTTGTAGTCGTCAAGACGATAGCTTATAATGGAATGACCTACGCAGTAAAAGGCGGTCTTTCCCGGATTCTTCTCGTCAAGCTCCGCCTGCGCCTTCTGTATAGTTTCAATTTCCATGGATTTTACCGTATCTTCCGTAAGGTAGTCCTTCTCCGAAACATCAAAATCCATCTTTACCTGACAGGTTTTAAGGGCACGTCCTGCTGCGGCGATTGAAACCCGCTCCAGCTTCACGCCGTTACGCTCCTCGAGCTGTGCCTTTACAACCGACACTATCTTTGCAACCTGCTTTATGTCCTCTACCTGTCCGTCAACCATAGCCCGCTTGGTGTGGGGTACGCTTATGTAGTCCTTAAGCCTCAGCTTTTCGTCCTCGTATTCCCCGATTATGCCAACAACGGTTCTTGTTCCTATATCAAGGGCAAAAACAAGCTCGCCCTGGGGCTTAAGCTCCTGTCCGGAGATTATATTTTCGCTCATTACTGCCGTCCTTTCACTTCTGCCAGCTTATCAAAGGTCTGCATTTTAAGCATATCGCTTACCTTTTCGGTTATTTCCCCGAAAACGTGCCTGTAAGCGCAGGGAAGCCCGTCGCTTTTATCCGTGCAGCTGCACACATATTCCTCTCTTACGCATCTGCTGAAGCAGTAGGAGCCTTCAACCAGCTCCACAATATCGTAAAGTGAGATTTTTTCGGGAGGAAGAGCAAGCTCATAGCCGCCGCCTGCACCCTTGTAGCTTTTTACAATTCCCGCAGCGGAAAGCTTACGCAGTATCTTAAGGGCAAATCTCTGGGGCACGTCAGCAGCCTCGGAAATCGCCTTTGCGCCTGTCCTTTTTCCGTTTTTTACAAGCCTGTCCACTATGCGTACCGCATAGTCGGTTTCAAGTGTTATATGCATGGGCTTTACCTTTCGTTAATCGAGAAAATCCTTGAGCTTCTTGCTTCTTGAGGGGTGACGGAGCTTTCTGAGCGCCTTTGCTTCAATCTGCCTTATGCGCTCTCTTGTAACGTTGAACTCCTTACCTACCTCTTCAAGGGTGCGCTGTCTTCCGTCCTCTAAGCCGAAGCGCAGTCTTAAAACCTTGCCCTCACGCTCGGTAAGGGTATTAAGTACCTCGTCAAGCTGTTCCTTTAAGAGGGTAAGAGAAGCCGCTTCTGCAGGTGCAGGAGCCTCCTCGTCGGGGATAAAGTCGCCTAAATGGCTGTCCTCCTCCTCGCCGATAGGGGTTTCCAGGGAAACAGGGTCCTGAGAAATCCTTATAATTTCACGAACTCTGTCAAGGGGAAGCTTAAGCTCCTCCGCAATCTCCTCTGCGGTAGCCTCTCTGCCGTTTTTATGGAGCAGGGTGCTGCTTACCTTCTTTACCTTTGTTATGGTTTCAACCATGTGAACAGGGATACGGATTGTTCTTGCCTGGTCGGCAATTGCTCTTGTAATCGCCTGTCTTATCCACCAGGTAGCGTAGGTTGAGAACTTGTAGCCCTTGGTGTAGTCGAACTTTTCAACCGCCTTGATAAGACCTAAGTTGCCCTCCTGGATAAGGTCGAGGAACTGCATACCCCTGCCCACATATCTTTTTGCAATACTTACTACAAGACGTAAATTCGCTTCGGAAAGGCGCTTTTTAGCGTAGGGGTCGCCCTGGGACATACGCTGTGCAAGCTCGATTTCCTCCTCGGGGGAAAGAAGCGGCACTCTGCCTATTTCCTTAAGGTAGATTTTTACCGGGTCGTCAATTGCAATCTGGTCGGTGGACAGCGCCAGGTCCAGGTCATCGTCTCCTGCAAAATCAAGGGCGTTATCAAGGTCCTCGTCAACGGTAAAGTCGTCGATGATGTCGATATTGTTTGCCTCAAAATCGTCGTAGAGCTTGTCAATCTGCTCTGCGTCGTAGTCGCAGCTTTCAAGGGCGTCGGTAATCTCCTTGGTTGTAAGCTTTCCGTTCTGCTTGCCGTGTTCAATAAGCTCGGTAAGGGCGGACTTATTTTCTGACATATTATCTTCCTTTCTTTTACTTTCGTTCAGGCTGACGATAAACCGCCATCTGCGTCGTCAACCATACAACGGCAGGCACAAAGCCTAGCCGTTGCATGGTTTCCTAGCATCTGACGGCTTCTCGCCAGCCTTACTATGGTTTTTTGACAAATTGTTTTTTCAGGCTGTCATTAGCCACATTATTTTTTTGCTTTCCTGCGCACCGCTTCAAGAAGCTCCTCGTCGGTCATCTCTGCGGGGCTTTTCTTGTTTTTGTTTTCCTTGTGCTTCAAGAGCACCGCTATATATTCGTCAAGCCTTGGGATACTGTAGGGAAGCTTATCCCCCTGCTTGCATATACCTGTTATTCTTCCCATTTCCTCCGCCGTAAATTCGCCGCCGATTGACATAATATCAATACCTGCGCCGCTTTTTATGCGTTCTGCGATAAAAATATACAGCTTTCGGTTAAATTCGGTAGGAAAATCCTCCGGCAGCAGCTTTTTTTCCACATATTGGAGCCTGTCTGGAGAATGAAACAAAAAGGCGATTATTCCCCTTTCTGCCCGTTCCTCAACGGGATATTTCATAGAATCGGGGTTTATCGTATCTCTCTGCGGGGCGCCTCTTATAAGCCTGCGCTCCTCTTCCTTCCTGTCGTAGCCTCGGTTTCGCCTCATTCTGTCCTTTACAAGGTCGGTAACAACCGAGGGCTGCTGACCGGTAAGGGAGGCGGTTTCGGAGATATAAACCGCTCGTTCCGTGGGGCTTTCTATCTGGGCGAGGAAGGCTACCGCTTTCCCGAGAAACTCCGATTTTCCGGCAGGAACCGACAAATCCAGCCCCGCCTTAAGCTTACGGAATTCAAAGTCAATAGCTGTTGCCGTCCCTTCAAGGATATGACGGAAGCTCTCTGCACCGAATTTCTTTATATATTCGTCCGGGTCCTTTGCGTCGGGAATACTCAGCACCCGAGTTTTCAGCCCTGCCTCGTTCAGCAGGTTTATCGCCTTCATTGTGGCTTTCTGACCTGCACCGTCGGCGTCGTAGGAGATTACAACCTCGCTCGTGTATCGCTTCATAAGATTTGCCTGGGAGGCGGTTATTGCTGTACCGAGAGTTGCAACAGCGTTATCAAAGCCCGCCTGATTAAGGGCGATAACGTCCATATACCCCTCGCAGAGGATAAAGCAGCTTTCCTTTGTGTTCTTTGCGAAGTTAAGGGAGAAGATATTGTCCCTTTTCTGGAACACAAGGGTTTCGTCGCTGTTGAGGTATTTTGCGGGAGCGTCGGGTTCAAGGGTCCTGCCCCCAAAGGCAATTACATTTCCCCGCCTGTCAATTATGGGAAACATGACCCGTTTCCGGAATTTATCGTAAAGACTGTTGTTTTTTCGTGTTATTAGTGCAGCCGCTTCCATTTCCTCGTCCTTGTAGCCCTTTGAGCGCAGGTAGAACTGCAAGTTATGCCAGCCCTCGGGAGCGAAGCCAAGCCCGTACTTTCGTATAGTATTCGGGGTAAGCTGGCGCTGATACAGGTATTCAAGCCCTTCCTTTCCCTCGGGGGACAAAAGAACATCACGGAAATACCGTGCCGCCTCCCTGTTCATTTCCAGCATACGCACCCGCTTGTTTGCGCCGCTGTCGGTAAACTCATCATCGGGAAGGGAAAGACCTGCCCGCTGGGCAAGGAATTTTACGCTTTCAACATAGTCAAGCCGCTCGATAAGCCTTATAAAGGTGATAACGTCGCCGCCTGCGCCGCAGCCGAAGCAGTAAAAGCTCTGACTTTCGGTATAGATATGGCAGGAGGGCGTTTTTTCGGAATGAAATGGGCAGGCGCAGACATAATCCCTGCCTGTTCGCTTTATATTAACATAGGAGGACATAACCGATACTATATCGCTGCTCTGGCGCAGGGTATCAAGAAAGCTGTCGGGAATACGCAAGCCCACTCCTCCTTTTTCTGTTTATCAGATATAGTTTCTGCTCCAGGATTTCGGTATGCAAAGCTCCTTAAAGCAGTCCACCGCATATTCGTCCGTCATACATGAGATAAAGTCGCAGACCGCAATTTCCTTTCCGTCCTCCTCTGCAATCCTGCGGTAGAGGGGCGGCATTTCCTCCGGGTGCTTAAGGTAATGCCCGTAAAGATATTCGACTATATCGCAAGCCTTTGACTTTTCCTGATTTGTTTCCTCGGCGTAGTATACGTTTCTGAACATATACTCTCTCAGCTCATCATGAGCCTCTTTCGTTTCCTCGTCGTAGCGGATTTCATCTGTGCTGTTTTCTATTATCGACTTTACAAGGGTAGTTATACGCTTACTTTTCGTATCCCCGAGAATCTTTATGGGCTTTTCGGGCAGGTCGGAGGGCTTAATTACTCCTCCTCTTATTGCGTCCTCAATATCGTGGTTTATGTAGGCGATTTTATCCGCAAATTTTACAACAACCCCTTCAAGTGTATCCGCAGTCATATTCGTATGGCAGAGTATTCCGTTTATAACCTCTTTCGTAAGGTTCAGTCCTGCTCCGTCCCGCTCTATCCGCTCAACAACACGCACGCTCTGGCGGTAGTGGGTAAAGCCGCCGGAATACAGCCTTGCAAGGGTTCTTTCCCCATCGTGTCCGAAGGGAGTATGCCCAAGGTCGTGACCTAAGGCGATTGCTTCGGTTAA
>JBJERK010000003.1:0-1608 GCA_051882255.1 Ruminiclostridium sp. | reverse complement strand
GGTTCTGACGGAAACGTCCCTGCTTACCCTTAAGCATATCGGAAAGGGACTTAAGGGGTCTGTTGGAGGGACCTGTTACAGCTCTGCCGTGTCTGCCGTTGTCTATAAGAGCGTCAACCGCTTCCTGTAACATTCTCTTCTCGTTGCGGATAATGATGTCGGGGGCTTTAAGCTCCAGCATCTTCTTTAATCTGTTGTTTCTGTTGATAACACGTCTGTAAAGGTCGTTAAGGTCGCTGGTTGCAAACCTTCCGCCGTCAAGGAGTACCATAGGACGAAGGTCGGGGGGAATTACCGGAACAACGTCAAGTATCATCCATTCGGGGCGGTTTCCGCTCTGGCGGAATGCCTCGATAACGTCAAGACGCTTTAAGAGCTTAACACGCTTCTGACCCTGCTGGGTGTTCTGAAGCTCTTCCTTAAGCTCTGCGGAAAGCTTTTCAATATCAATCTCCATAAGGAGCTCCTTGATAGCCTCCGCACCCATTCCTGCCTTAAAATCGTCCTCGTAGCGCTCACGCATATCTGCGTATTCCTTTTCGGACAGGAGCTGACCCTTGGTGAGAACGGTGTTACCGGGGTCTGTTACGATATATTTTGTGAAGTAGAGGACTTCCTCAAGTCTTTTCGGGGAGATGTCGAGAACCTGACCGATTCTTGAGGGAGTGCCCTTGAAGTACCAGATATGGGATACGGGAGCAGCAAGCTCGATATGTCCCATTCTTTCACGTCTTACCTTGTTTCTTGTAACCTCAACACCGCAGCGCTCGCATATCTTGCCCTTGAAGCGGATACGCTTGTATCTTCCGCAGGCACATTCCCAGTCCTTCTGTGGTCCGAAAATGCGCTCGCAGTAAAGTCCGTCTCTTTCAGGCTTCTGAGTGCGGTAGTTGATTGTTTCGGGGCGTTCAACAACGCCGTAGCTCCAGGCGCGTATCTGTTCGGGCGATGCAAGTCCGATTTTCATTGATTCAAAAACGTTAAAAGCCAATGTCGCTTACCTCAATTCTATAAAATTCAGATTGCTTGCGGAAAGCTGCTGCAAAGCAGCAGCAAATGAACTTGAAAATTACTCGTCGTCGCCGCCCTCGTCAGCGAAGTCCTCGTCAAAATCCTCGTCCATATCCTCTTCGTCGTCAAAGCCGTCGTCCTCGTCGCTGTAAAGGGAGTCGTCCATATCCTCAGGGATAAAGGAGCCTTCGATTTCGTCCTCGTCAGCAACATACTTGAAGTCGTCGGGGCTGACAACGCCCATTCCGTCATCGTCGTCAAAGGTCTGCTTAAGGTCTATTTCCTCGTTGTTCGCGTCAAGAATCTTGATGTCAAGTCCGAGGGACTGGAGTTCCTTGATAAGAACCCGGAAGGATTCGGGAACGCCGGGCTTCGGTACAGGCTCGCCCTTTACGATAGCCTCGTAGGTCTTTACACGTCCCACAATATCGTCGGACTTTACAGTAAGGATTTCCTGTAAGGTATAAGCTGCGCCGTAAGCTTCAAGCGCCCAAACTTCCATTTCTCCGAAACGCTGGCCGCCGAACTGGGCTTTACCGCCAAGAGGCTGCTGTGTAACGAGGGAGTAGGGGCCTGTTGAACGGGCGTGAATCTTAT
>JBJERK010000002.1:0-6066 GCA_051882255.1 Ruminiclostridium sp. | reverse complement strand
TACTCAGCCTTTAAACCCTCGGAAATAAGCCTTCTGCAATGTCGTACAGATTCGGCGATAGAGTCTTTCTCACTGAAAATAAGGACGTCGGGAACTGGAGCAAGATTTCCGCCGGAGCTTCTTAAAATAGCGTCGGTAACTGCATTTACGTTTACAGCAAAGCCTGTTGCAGGGGTATCAACACCAAAATCCGCAATAAGCTTGTCGTAGCGTCCGCCTGAGAGAACGGGCATACCGTAGCCCTCAACATAACCCTTGAACACTATTCCTGTGTAATAATCCTCGGTCTTACTGATAAGACCCAGGTCAACCGTAACCTTATCCTTAATTCCAAGCTCGCAAAGATTTGAATAAACATTTTTAAGCTTATCAAGCACAAACCGGGTATTTTCATCCGGCATAATCTTTTCTGCCTCATCAAACACCTCTGCACCGCCGAAAAGCTCGGGAAGCCTGCAAAGAGCCTCGGCGTATTTATTTCCGCTGTAAGGTGAAAGAAGCGTTTTAAGAGCAGGATAATTCTTAGTCTGCACATATTCTCTCAGTAAATCCATCTCAGCCTCTGAAAGCGGAAGCTTTGCGCAAAGCATAGCAAAAAATGCGCTGTCGCCTATTTCAAAGCGATAATCCTCTGTTTCAAAGGATTCCATAACTTCGGCTGCAATAGAAAGCGCCTCCATATCCGAGCGCATAACATCTCCGCCGATAATTTCAATACCGCTCTGTGAAAACTCGTCGTCCCTGCCGCTGTCCTTGGGGTTTGCACGATAAATGGACTGGTTATAGAAGAGCTTTAAGGGCAGCCTCCTGTCTTTCAGCCTTGTGCCTACAAGGCGGGCTATGGGCATTGTTGAATCCGGGCGCAGAACCATAAGCCTTCCCTTTGCATCGGTAAGCTTATACATATCCTCCTGCAAAAAGAAGCGGGATTTATTGTTGAACACATCAAAAAATTCAAGACCGGGAGTAACAACCTCGGAATAACCGTGGCTTTCAAATATATTTCTTAGCTTTTCCTCTACCATTCTGAGCGCAACGCACTCCTCAAAAAGCAAATCTCTGGTTCCTTCGGGGGTAAGCAGGTCGTATTTCTTCATTTTGTTTCCTTTCAATCGCTTTACTACACTATCATATTAATATGGTAATATGATAACATATTATAGTGAAGCTGTCAAGCAACGGGAATATTTTTGTAGCAATAAACAAAAGAATTTGCAGTCAGCCGGATTTATTTGGTACAGCTGACTGCACTAAAATCAGTCAAAAAAGGACATCTGAGCGCTCCTTGGCAGTCCGTCAAATACGTTCATATCTATAAGCTTATCCATTGTGCTTCCGTTAAGTCCCGACTGGCTGGAAATGTCCTCAATGCTTATGTAATTATGCTTCTGAATCGTCTCGTAAAGGCTGTTTGCAGCATTTTCGCCGCAGCCCTCTACTGCCAGAAAAGGAAGACGAAGATTTCCCTCCTCAATTACATACTTTGTAGCGTGGGACTTTTCATAATGCACCGGCAGGAACTTGATTCCTCTGCACTGCATCTCATAGACAAGCTGAAAAGCTTCATAGGTTGCCTTTTCCTTTGCGGTTGCCTCGGGGTTGGACTGAATCTGCTGCATTCTCGACTTAACGGCGTCCCTTCCCTGAAGGGCAATTTTGCTCTCGATATTTTCAGTATGCTTTGTAAGAATTGCAGCGTAAAACTCCGACGGATGGTAAATCTTGTACCAGCCCAGCTTTACCGCACCAGTTACATAAGCGGCGGCGTGCGCTTTCGGGAACATGTACTTGATTTTTTTACAGCTCTCCACATACCAATCGGGAACGTTGTTATCCTTGAACGCCTGATAAATCGTATCGTCAAAAAGCTTTTTTGCATTTCCCTTACGGGTAATTTCCATTATCTTGAAGGCAAGGCTCGGCTCGACGCCCTTGTGCATAAGGTAAACCATGATGTTGTCACGGGTTCCTATAACCTCGCTGATGGTGCAGGTTCCGTTTGCGATAAGCTCCTGTGCGTTTCCGAGCCATACGTCCGTACCGTGGGAAAGTCCCGAAATCTGCAAAAGATCAGAAAAATTTTTCGGCTTAGACTCAAGCAGCATTCCGATAACAAAGCTTGTACCAAATTCGGGAAGCCCGTAGGTTCCTACCTTGATACCTGTTTCCGCCTCGGTTATTCCAAGTGCTTCAGGAGAGGTAAACAGGCTGTACACCTTCTCATCTGAGGTAGAAACATCGGCAATCTTGATGCCTGTCATATCCTCCAGATGCTTATAAAGGGTCGGCACATCGTGTCCCAGCTCGTCAAGCTTTAAGATGGTATCGTGAAGCGCATGGAAGTCAAAGTGCGTTGTAATTATGTCCTTTGTAGGGTCGTCGGCGGGGCGCTGAACTGCCGAAAAGTCGTAAATATCGTAATCATTCGGAACAACTACCATTCCGCCGGGGTGCTGGGAGGTGGTGCGCTTAACGCCTGTACAGCCCAGCGAAAGCCGCTTAAGCTCAGCATTGTTTACGGTTAGTCCCCGCTCCTGTAAATACTTTCGCACAAAGCCCTCGGCGGTCTTCTCCTGAATAGCGGAGATAGTTCCCGCCTTGAAAACGTGGTCGGAGCCGAACAGGTCTTCCGTGTACTTATGCACCTTGGACTGAACCTCGCCTGAGAAGTTTAGGTCAATATCGGGTGCCTTATCGCCCTTGAAGCCTAAGAAGGTTTCAAAAGGAATGTCGTGACCGTCGCGGAACATATCCGTACCGCAGACGGGGCACTTTTTCGGAGGCAGGTCGAAGCCCGAGCCTACCGAGCCGTCGTTTATAAACTCGTTATGTCTGCATTTGGTGCAGCGGTAATGGGGCGGCAAGGGGTTAACCTCGGAAATACCCGACATTATCGCAACGAAAGATGAGCCAACCGAACCTCTCGAGCCTACCAGATAGCCGTTTTTCTCCGAAAAGGCAACCAACTTCTGTGCAATCATATAAAGCACCGAGAAGCCGTACTTTATAATTGCGTCCAGCTCCTTTTTCAGTCTTGATTCTACTATTTCGGGCAGGTCGTCGCCGTACCAGGCGTGGGCTCTGTCCCAGCAAAGCCGCTGTAATTCCTCCTCAGCACCGTCAAGATGTGGAGTAAAGGTGCCTTTCGGGATAGGTCTTATCCGTTCAACCATATCGGCTATTTTTCTTGTGTTTTCAACAACTATCTCGTACGCCTTTTCCTTGCCCAGATATGCAAACTCCTCCAGCATTTCATCGGTTGTACGCAGATACAGCGGCGGCTGGCTTGAAGCGTCCTGATAGCCCTGACCTGCCTGTAAAATCTCACGGAAAATGCTGTCCTCGGGGCGCATAAAGTGAACGTCGCAGGTAGCAACTACCGGTATTCCAAGCTTGTCGCCAAGCTCCACTATACGGCGGTTTATGTTCTGAAGCTCAAGCTCGGACTTTACCATACCGCTTCTGAGCATAAATGCGTTGTTTCCGATAGGCTGGATTTCAAGATAGTCATAGAAGGAAGCGATTTCCTCAATAGTTGACTCAGGCTTTCCCGCTATAATTGCACGATAAAGCTCGCCTGCCTCACAGGCGCTTCCTATTATAAGTCCCTCACGGTAGTTCTTAAGCTCCGACATAGGGATACGGGGCTTCTTATGGTAATAGTTTAGGTTGGAAAGACCGATAAGCCTGTACAGATTTTTGAGTCCTGTGTTGTTTCTTACCAGTATTATCTGGTGGAAATATGGCATTTTCTTGACGTCGTTTCCTGCCACAAGATTAAGGTCGCCCAGCTTTTCAATCGCCCTTCCCTTCCTACTTTCTGCAATAAGCTGCTGGAAAATAAGCGCGAGCATTTTTGCGTCATCAACCGCTCTGTGGTGGTTGAAATCGCCAAGCCCGAAATGCTTTGCCATTGAGTCAAGGGTATAGGACTTCTTGTTTGGGATAATGGCACGGCAAAGAGCAAGAGTATCAATGCTGTCTGCTTTAAAAGGAATCCTGCTCCTTGAACAGCCTGCACGAATAAAGGACATATCAAACTTTGCATTGTGGGCAACAAGCGGTGCGTCGCCGCAGAATTCAATAAACTTTAATAGCGCTTCCTGCTCGCTTGGCGCATCAGCAACCATTTCATCGGTAATTCCCGTAATTTCCGTAATATTCTCGGGGATATGCATTTCGGGATTAACGAAAGTTCCGAACTCCTCCGCAACCTCAAGGTTGCGCAGCTTAACAGCGCCGATTTCGGTTATGCGGCAATCGGCAGGAGAAAGACCTGTTGTTTCCAGGTCGAAGATTATAAGCTCATCGCCGATAAGCCTGCCTGTACAGCCCTCGATAAGGGAATTTTCGTCATTTACAAAATACGCCTCAACGCCGTAAATTACCTTGAATTTGCTGTCGGGGTCCTTTTTCTTTATGCCGTCCCAGGTATTCATAACCTCCGGGAAAGCCTGAACGTTTCCGTGGTCGGTTATGGCAACAGCAGGGTGTCCCCACTTATAAGCCTGCATTACAAGGTCTGCTGGGGGAGTTACAGCGTCCATATCCGACATATTTGTATGCAGGTGCAGCTCAACCCTTTTCTTTTCTGCGTTATCAGCCTTTGCCTCGGGCTTTACCGTCATTATCGACTTAGGCTCAATAAGCAGCGCCTTTTCAAAGCTGTCGTACTTTGCGTTTCCGTTTACAAGAACACAAACTCCGGGTTTCAGGAATTTATAGCCGTCGGCTTTCTCCATGCGGGAGAAAATTTTAAGAATCTGAGAGGAGGTGCGGTCGGTAAAGCTTACCATTTTTATGTTGAACTGACCGTCCTTTATGGACTTATCCGTAACGTCGAAAACCTCGCCCCAGACGGTTACGTTTTCGCAGTCGCCGGTAAGAGAAGCCATTGAAACAGGCGGGTCGTTTATCGGCTTACCAACAACAAGCTCCGCCTTTGAGCCGAATCCATAATGCTGGAACATTAGCTCCATAGGCTCCGGAGGGTCGTGTATGACAGGGTCGCGGGAGAAGGTCTTTTTCTGCGGCTTGTCCTGCCGCTGATAGGGCTGGTAAGACACGGACTCGCCCTGCTGAGTAGGCGGAGGAGCAGGCGGAGGAACAGGAAGCGAAGCTATTTCCTCCGCCATTTTTTCCTCGTATTCCTTTAAATCAAGCTCGGTTTTACCCGTAAAGCTTATGTCAATATCAACTCCGTAAAAGCCCTTTGCGTACTTTTTTATTTTTGCAGGAATGCCGATTTCGGTAAGTATTGAAGCGCCGCCGTATTTAAGCGTAATTTCGCAGTTCCCGCCATCCAGCCGCACCTCGGCGTCATCAAAATAACCGTTAATTCCTTCCCCCTCACGGCGAAGAAAATCAACAATATCGAAAATCCTTTCCCCTGTAAAAATATCACTCGGGTACTTGGGATAGATATTGATTTTTCCTGCGTCAAGAGCGTTTTTAATAGCGTCAGCCGCATCGTAAATCACCGAAAAAGGTACTGCTTCCGACAGCTGAAGCTGAAAAATCAGGGAGTTATCATTCTTTTTATGTAAAACCGTAAGTACGGTTCCTTTTGCTAATTGTTCATCAAAGCTTATGTCAGTGAACAGTTCTTTAAGAGTAGGAGCCACTTTAATTACCTTTCTGTTAAATAGTTTCTATTTCCTTTAATAATTCTTCAAGAATTTTATCCTCGGGAACTTTTTTTACAACCTCGCCCTTGCGGAAAATAAGCGCCTCGCCCTTTCCGCCTGCAATTCCGATATCCGCTTCCCTTGCCTCTCCCGGACCGTTTACAACACAGCCCATAACAGCTACGGTTATGTTTTTCTCAATTCCTGCAACCGCTTCTTCTACCTTGTTTGCAAGGGAAATCAAATCAATCCGGGTTCTGCCGCAGGTAGGACAAGCAACAATATTTACTCCTCCGCCAATGCCGACTGCACGAAGAATATCCTTAGCAGCCTTTATTTCCTCAACAGGCGGCGCAGTAAGGGAAACACGGATTGTATCCCCTATTCCGTCGCAGAGCAGAGAGCCTATACCGATTGCAGACTTGATTATGCCCATTCT
>JBJERK010000001.1:0-1619 GCA_051882255.1 Ruminiclostridium sp. | reverse complement strand
GTTCGTCCTTTAGGACGAAATGAGCTTGACATTAAGTAGTGTGTACGGCGAAAAAACGCAAAAAGTGCGCTTTTTCGCCAGCTCAAAGCCTGTTTTTCAGGCTTTGAGTAAATAACTGTCCTGCGGACAGTTATTGAGTACACACTACTTATTATCGCCGCCCATTACCATAACCATAACGGCTTTCTGAGCGTGAAGCCTGTTTTCAGCCTCATCGAAAATCTCCTTTGCGTGCTCTTCAAAAACCTTGTTTGTGATTTCCTCTTCTCTGTGTGCGGGCAGGCAGTGAAGCACCATACAGTCGGGATTTGTAACTGCCATAACAGCGTCGTTAACCTGATAGCCCTTGAAGGCAATCTTCCTCTTCTCAGCTTCACCCTCCTGTCCCATAGAAGCCCATACGTCGGTATATACAACGTCTGCGTTCTTAGCGGCTTCAACAGGGTCGTTCACAATTCTGAACTTGCCGGGGTACTGCTTTGCAAGCTCGAATACATTTTCGGAGGGGTAGTAACCCTCGGGGCAGGCAAGTGAAACGTTCATGCCCATCTTAAGACAGCCAACGGAAAGGGAGTTTGCCATATTGTTTCCGTCGCCGATAAAGCAGAAGTTAAGACCCTCAAGCTTGTTCTTGTATTCCCTGATAGTCATAAGGTCTGCAAGCACCTGGCAGGGGTGAGCAAGGTCTGTAAGTCCGTTGATTACGGGAATACTGCCGTATTCCGCTAAATCCTCAACCTCCTTCTGCTCAAAGGTTCTTATCATAATTCCGTCAAGGTATCTTGAAAGCACTCTTGCGGTATCCTGAACAGGCTCGCCTCTGCCTATCTGAAGGTCGTTGGAGGAGAGGAACAGGGGATAGCCGCCAAGCTGATACATACCTGTTTCAAAGGAAACTCTTGTTCTTGTGGAGGACTTCTGGAAAATCATTCCGAGAGTCTTTCCCTCAAGCCGTCTGTGGGGAATACCGTTTTTCAGTTCATATTTAAGCTGGTCGGCAAGATTGAGTATTTCTGTAATTTCTTCTGCGCTTAAGTCAAGCATTTTAAGTAAGTGTTTCATAGCTTTTCCTTTCTTTAATCAAGTATTTCTGCGAGGATTTTTACTCCCTCGTCAATTTCATCATAAGTAATTGTAAGCGGCGGTAAAAGCCTTACCTTATCCTTTGCGGTAAGGACGAGAAGTCCCTTGTCAAGTGCAGCCTTTGCCACATCTCCCGCCTTTTTTGTTTTGAGGCTGATACCTACCATAAGTCCGATACCGCTTAAGGCTGTTACTTCCTTTATTGCAGTAAGCTTTCCCCGCAGGTATTCGGATTTCTTTCGTACCTCTGCAAGAAACTCGGGATTTGCAGCCTTTTCTAAAACCGCAAGACCTCCTGCACAGCAAACAGGGTTTCCTCCGAAGGTTGAGCCGTGAGTTCCCGGTGTAAGAGTTTCGGAGCATTTCTTTCCTGTAAGGCAGGCGCCCATAGGAAGTCCGCCTGCAATACCCTTTGCAAGGATCACAACATCCGCCTTTTTGCCGTAATTATCGCCCGCAAGGAACATTCCGGTTCTTCCTACGCCTGTCTGCACCTCGTCGGAGATTGTAACTAAATCCTTTTCCTCGGCAAGTCT